>DATMXS010000202.1:0-2486 GCA_035561355.1 Bryobacteraceae bacterium
TGTCGTAGATGTCTGTGCGCCCGGGCGCCGGAGGAGCCTTCTTGCCGGCAAGCAACTGTGAAATGTAAGACTCCGTGACTTGCGCGGCAGCAGCCAGGTCTCTCTGTTCGAGGCCTGACTCCTTCAGGCGATGTTTGATTACTTGAGAAACGTCCACCAGATCTCCTGCGCTTCACCGCTCGCGGTAAAGTAGCTCGCCCCACTGTCGCACGCCGGATTTGACTTGTAAAGGCAATTAACCGATAATAGTTAAGTGCAACAACTCATTACGCTTAAACTGACGATGGAAGAAATCAGACTCCTGGCCAGCCTGGCGTCGGATGAGCTATTCCGCAGAGAGTTCGTTGACCGGAGGTTGCCCGGTTATAGGCCAAAGCCCGGGGAACTGGAGTCCGGCAAAGCGCTGGTGGAACGCCTGCGTCTGACGGCCAACGAAGCCTCCCAAGACGCGCCATCGCCGGCCGCTGCAAAGCGAGGCGCCTTCCAGACTCCATCCAAGCGGAGCGTCAGAATCCCAAATTCCCTTTGAAAAAGGGCGGCTGCGGCACTCGAAGCCCGCGGCCATTCAAACGCGATCGGGTTTCGGGGGGCGTGAGCATTCTCTCAGCTACGCCCTCCGAAGCGTAATGTTGCGCGCTCGTCCCTCCGGCCCTTATGCCATTTCAAGTGCGCTGATCACTCACTTCAGCCGCCGCACAAACGTCCGCGAATCCCCCCAAGCCTTGAGCGCGGGTGTGCGTAGCTGCGTCCAGCCTGTCGTGTCGGCCCACCCGGGAACCATGTCCGCAACCGCATACTCCGCGCCTTGCTCGCGCATGAGCCGGAGCACCTTGTCGCGAATCAGGGGAGGGCTCTTCCAGTAGCGGTCGGTCTCGGCGGTGCCGTCGAGAACGGCGCGGCTCAGGCCTCGCCGGCGAATGTATTCGATCGGGACCTCACAGATGATCCGCGCGCCCGCTAAACTCACCCAGTACGCGTTCATCGACAGCCCGATATAGCCGAGCCGGGTGCCCTGCCCGATGCCGAGCAGTCGCATCTCGGCCGCAAGATCCGCTTGTGTGGCTCTCGGATGCCCCCCAAGCCACGCGCCGATTACGGATGCGTCTTCGACGATGTCACCGCGCAGTACCCCGAGGGTAGCAATCGTGGCGACAGCCACAACGGCCGCCCTGAGCCGGCGGACGGACAAGGCCGCCACGCCGAGTGCCGGGACCAGCATACCCACTCCGGCGACGACGAGGAAGGGCGCGATGTACCGGCCTTCGACGAACACTGCCGCATACATCGCGACCGCGGCGGCGGAGGGCACGAGGAGAGGCCACAGGCGCCAGAGGGCGGCAGTGTAGGCCGCGGTACGGGTTGAAACCGCACGCCACCCGCCGCGCGAGAGCAACATGGCCACTGCGGCCGCAACGATCGCCGGGCAGAGTAGAACAAGGATGAGCGCGTATCGGCCGTTGAGGTACAGCGCCTCGGCCTGCCTCGCGGCATCGAAATGGGGCTTCACGCCTTCATACCAATAAGATGGGTCGCGCCACGGCGGAAACGAGCCGGGCACCGGCGTCGCGAACTCGACCAGCAGCGGGTCGCGGTGCAGCACTCGAGTGGGATGCGAGGGTTCGCCGTAGCCGGGCGTGCCGCCGTGCCAGTGCGTGGAGCGGCGCACGGGGCCGACCTCCCACGCGTAGTTGAGCCGCCCGGATTCGCCTGTCGTAAGGCGGCCTTTCGAAACGCTGAGCGCGGTGATGAACGGCGCGCACACGACAGCAAACGCGACCGCTGCGATGGCGGCGCGGCGCAGCCTGCCCGAACAGGCGATGAAGACGAGGGCGAGCGGCAGCATCGCGGCTTTGGTCAGGTACCCGATGCCCAGCACGAGCCCGAGCAGCGCGGCGGGTGCGTAGCCGCGCGACGCCGCCCGCGTCCTGAGCAGCAGTCCCGCCGCCGCGAAGACGATTCCCGCGATAGCCATATCGGGAAGCGGCCGGAAGAGCCCGATCAGGCGTCCGGCCAAACATCCCCACGCGAAGGTGAGCCATGCAATCGCGTGGAACATGCCCTGATACGGGCCGGAAACAACGAACGCCAGATGGTCGCCATATGAACCGGACGCCCCTTGAACACGCAGTTCGCGGAGGAAGTAACCGAACGCCAGGGCCGCAGCGCAGAGCAGCAGCCAGTTGACCCCGTGCAGCCACGCGAGTTGATCGGTCAGCGGCGGCTTGAAGACGGTGAAGATTGCGGCAAGTATCCAGGAGTAGAACGGGCGCCAGTAAGCGTTCATGGCTCGAGCCCAGTCGCCGCGCGCGTAGGCGCCGGCAATTTCCAGGTAAGAGATGCCGTCAGAGTAGATGACGTCCCTGCGGCACCACGCGTCGATCGCGCCGAACATGAGAATTGCCGCAGGCAGAAAAATGGCTCGGGCGCCCCTCTTCGACTCGAGACCCATTGGCTGCAGTCACCGACGCTTTCAGGTTATCGCAGCC
>DATMXS010000203.1:0-9288 GCA_035561355.1 Bryobacteraceae bacterium
TGGCCGGGGCCGAGTGGGCTGCCCGGCGCGCAGCCGCGGGGAAACAGCCCGAACCCGTGCGTGAATTGCACGCGCCTAGTGCTTGAACCTATACTCAAATGTTACGCCCGGGGCCGTGCTGTAACCTCCCGTGTACCCCGGACCGTCTCGCAAAGAGGAGTCTCCATGGCAGAAGCAACGAAGGTCACCCGGCGCGACATGTTGAAGACCGCCGGCACGGTAACCGCCGCCGCCGCCGCGACGCTTGCGGCGCCGCACATCCAGAAGGTCAAGGGCGCCAACAACCAGGTGACGTATGCCGTCATCGGCACGGGCAGCCGCGGAACGTATCTACTCGAGCACCTGCGCAACATCGATTCGGGCCGGTGCGTGGCTGTCTGCGACATCTTCGATGCCAACCTCAAAAAGGGCATCGCCGCCGCGGGCAACAACCCCAAGGGGTACAAGGACTACCGTGAGCTCCTCTCCCGGCAGGACATCGATGCCGTTCTGGTGGTCACGCCCCTTTACAAGCACTTCCCGGTTACCAAGGACGCCCTGCTGGCCGGCAAACACGTTTTCTGCGAAAAGAGTCTCGTCTTCACGCCCACCGAGGTGCATGCGCTGCGCGCCCTGCACGCAGAGCGGCCCAAGCAGACGATACAGGTCGGTCTGCAGCGCCGCTATAGCCAGTTCTACAAGACCGCGAAGCAGATGATCGACAAGGGCATGCTGGGGAAGGTCACCCACGTCTATGCCCAGTGGAACCGCAATCCGGGCTGGACGATGGCGAAGATGCTCGACAAGAGCCGCGGCAACGAATCCGCGTGGCGCTTGTTCCGCGAGTACTCGGGTGGCCTGACGGCAGAACTCGGCTCGCACCAGATCGATGTGGCGGACTGGATGTTCGGCGCGAATCCGGAGTACGTCGTCGGCGTCGGCGGCAATGAGTTCATCAATGACGGCCGCACCGTCTACGACAACATACAACTCATCTTCAAGTACCCGAAGGGCCAGAAGATGATCTACCAGTCGATCTCGACCAACAAGCACCTGACGCAGTTCCAGGGCCAGCGCACCGAGTTCGGCGAAGTTATCATGGGCACCGAGGGAACCATCGAGATCACGGTCGGCACCGATAAGGAACCGGCGCTGGGCCTTTGGTACTACGAGCCCGGCCCGCCGAAGCCCACGCCGGCGAACGGCAAGGAAAAGGCGGCAGTTGCCAGCGCGAGCCTGACCTCTACCGCTGCCGGTAAGCGCGGCCTGCCCATCCTCCTCAACCGCGACATGGTGACAGGCAAGGAGAGCTTCCTGGAGCGCGAGATGAAGTTCGCCCGCCTGTGGCTCTACCGCAAGGGCGTGATGGTGCCGCAGGAGGAGCAGAATCCGGTGGACACCGAGCTCGACAGCTTCTTCGACTGCGTCAGGACCGGCAAGAAGCCGGTCGCGGACATCGAGATCGGCTTGCACGATTCGGCCATGGTCATTCTGGCCAACGAGGCCATGGACCAGGGCCGCCGCGTTTACTTCAACGAGATGGACAAGATGGGCAGGGAAGGCGAACCCGCCTCCCCGGCCGCAGCCGCCGCTGGCAAGAAGTCCTAAGCAGTTCTAGAATGATGGGGGCCGCCCGCCGGCCCCCACATGCCTACATCCACTTACCGCAAGCGTCGCGCTTTCCAAATCGAGAACCGCTCCCTTCGCCTCACAGTCCTCAACGAGGGCGGGCACGTTGCAGAGATCTTCCACAAGGCTGCCGCGGTGAACCCGCTCTGGAGTCCGCCATGGCCTACCATCGAGCCGTCCACCTATCACCCGGCGACCCACCCCGAGTACGGCCGCAACTCCGAAAGCAGGCTCCTCGCGGGGATCATGGGCCACAACCTCTGCATGGATATCTTCGGAGGGCCCTCCGATGAGGAAGCCGCCGCCGGCCTGAGCGTTCACGGCGAAGCATCCGTGGCCGCGTACGAGATCACCGGTTCGGACTCGGCGCTCCTCATGCACGCCGAGTTTCCCGAGTCCCGGCTCCGCTTCAAGCGCGAAATCGCGCTCGACGGCCTCCGCGCGATCTTCACCGAGACAGTCGAGAATGCCTCCGCCTGCGACCGCCCCATCGGCTGGACTCAGCATGTCACCCTCGGCCCGCCGTTCCTGAAGAAGGGTGTCACGCGGTTTGAAGCGAGCGCCGGCCGCTCCAAAACCTCCGAGGGCGATTTCGCCGGCGGCAAGGGTTATCTCGCCATTGGAGCCGAGTTCGACTGGCCGAACGCCCCTCGTCTGAATGGCGGAAGCGTCGATCTGCGCCCTTTCACGAACCTCCCCTCCTCCGCCGCCTTCACCACTCAACTCATGAATCGCGAGGACGCCTTCTTCACCGCCGAAGCGCGCGGCCTGAAGTTCGGTTATCGCTGGCGGCGCAGTGACTTCCCGTGGCTTGGCATCTGGGAGGAGAATTGCGCCCGCACGTCGGCTCCGTGGAACGGCTGCACCATCACGCGTGGAATGGAGTTCGGTGTCTCGCCGATGCCCGAGACGCGCAAGGCCATGATCGAGCGGGGAAGTCTGTTCGGCGTGCCCTCGTTCCGCTGGATTCCCGCGGGTGAGCGCATCACGGTGCGGTACGAGGCGTTTTTCGAGGGGTGACGGCGCATGCGGAAAACGTGAACTGGGGGCAGGCGCCATGCCCGCCCCCAGAACGCGAGATTAACTGGCCAGCTCGACTTCGATCCGCTTGCTGGCTGGATCGATTGAGGTAATGCGGAAAGTTCGGACCTGGCCTGCTTTCGCGGGTTCGCGGAAGGACGCCGGTGCCTTGCCCTGCTTCCACTTCGCCGCGAGCATTGCCGAAAGCGTCCCGACATCGGCCGGTTCCGCCGCGGCCTGCGCCTGGCTCGACTTCTTCGATTCCTTCGGCATCAGACACAGTGCAACCACGCCGTCGCCCAACTCCACGCGAGCGTCGTTGCGCCCCACGTCCATCAACCGGCCCGTCACTACGTCTCCAACCTTATGCTCGCCGATATACTCATCCGCGCTGGTCGGCTGGAGTTGCTTGATGCCGAGACGCATGCGCCGGCGGTCACGGTCGATTTCGAGCACCAGCGCCTTCACCACTTCGCCCATCTTCAGAACGTCCTGAGGATGGTCGATGCGCTTCTCGTTGCTCAGGTCGCCGACGTGGATCATGCCCTCGACGCCCTCGGCCACTTCGACGAACGCGCCGAACTTCGCCAGACTGACAACCTTGCCTTCCACCGTGGACCCCACCGGATGCGCCTGCACGGCCTCATCCCACGGATCCCCCAGCGCCTGTTTCAGACCCAGGCTGACGCGCCGGTCCGAAGACTTCACGTTCAGGACGACCACTTCCACCATCTCGCCGGGCTTCACCACGTCCTTTGGCTTCACGCCCTTCTTCGACCATGAAAGATCAGAGATGTGGATCAGTCCTTCGATCCCGGGCTCGAGTTCGATGAACGCGCCAAAGTCCACCACGCGTGCGACCTTGCCCTTCACGCGCTCGCCTTGACGGTACTTCTCTTCCACCAGGCTCCACGGATCCGGCTGGAGTTGCTTCAGGCCGAGGCTGATCCGCCGCGTGTTGGGGTCGATCTTGAGAACCTTGACCTCCAGCGAATCACCCACCTTCAGGACGTCCGCCGGCTTGGTGATGCGGCCGTGCGAGATGTCGCTGACGTGCAGCAAGCCGTCCACTCCACCGAGGTCGAGGAATGCGCCGAAGTCCGTCAGCGTTCTGACAGTGCCGGTTGCCACGGCGCCTTCGAGGATCGACTCAAAGAACTCCTGCTTCTTTTTCTTTTCCTGCTCCTCGAGGACGGCGCGGCGGTCCACCACCACGTCTTCCTTCTGGGTGTCGAGCTTGATGACACGGCAGGTGATCTCCTGACCGACAAGCTGCTCGAGTTCGGCGGGGTTGCGCACGCCGCTGCGCGATGCAGGCATGAACGCGCGGACGCCCACATCCACGCTCAGGCCGCCCTTCACTGCGCCCGAAACGACGCCGGCGATGGCAGTCTTCTCGGCGAACGCTTTCTCAAGGCCGCTCCAGTCCTTCGGGCGCTCCACCTTGATCTTCGAGAGCATGTAATAGCCCTCAGGCGAGCGGCCCTTCACGGACACGACTACCCGGTCCCCGACGGCAACGTCCATCTTGCCGCTGGGATCACGGAACTCCTCGGCCGGAATGACGCCTTCGGTCTTCAGGCCGATGTCTACAACTATGTTGTCGTCGGAAACAGTCACGACAGCACCTTGTCGCCTCTCGCCCTCCTGGCGGTGCGATTCCTCAAATTGCGTAAGGATATCGCCGAAGGAGGATTCTGAGGCGGAGGGCTCCGGTGCAGGGGTCACGGGCGTCTCCGAATCGGTGGGAAGGGAATCTGGGTAATTCATGCGAGGCTTCAGCTTCAGTGAAGCAACTATTTTTACACATCTGAAAGTGGAGCACGCAACCGTGCGATCCGCAAGTCTCCACGAACCGTCGCGACACCGTCAACGGACCGAAAGAATACGCTCCATAACGCGAGGATCCTTTGGCAGCAGATCTACTCCCGGCAATCGCCGCACGAGTTCGGCCCATTTCGGCTCCTGGGCGAAAACGCGCCGGAACAGCGGTAGCGAGTCGTCCACCTTGCCCCCGGTAGCCAGCGCCGCAGCGTGCCAGAACACGACTTCCGCGTTGCCCGGCAGCAGTCGCTCGGCTGCTCCGTACTCGCGTGCAGCGCAGGGCCAGTCCTTCGCCGTAGCGCATGCATCGCCGGCGTCCATGTGCCGGTACGCGCGCCGCATCGAGATTAATCGCTTCAGCTCCGCCACGGGCTGGGGATGATCCTCCACCATTAAATCAAAGATACGATCGTTCCACGGCGTCCCGGAGGGCCTCGGCCCCACAATCAGAATCGCGGCCGATTGCCGCCCGCGGATGTCGCCGCCTTCCCGCTCCGCCGCCTCTAGTGCCGCAATCATCCGGTCGGCCAGGTCGCCCTTAGCGGATTCGAACGCGCGCGCCATCGCCGGCCACACAGTCGCCTTCTCCATCAGGTTTGCCTGCACGGAGAAGCCGTTCCCAGTCATGTGCCCGGCAGCCGGGATGCACTTCGCTCCGGTATGCACGGCCACAGTGCCCTTCGCGTCCACCATGGCCACCTGCCGCGAGTCCCTGTCGGGATCGGACAGCAACAGCGCCTTCAACGCGCTCGGCGCGTCCTTGCCGGCCCGCATCAGCTCAATTCCCAGCGGACCGTATGACGGGTCCACGAACGATTGCGTCGCCACGGCACCCGCGCCGGGCTCGGCCCACGCCACCAGCGCTCCCACCGAGAACCAGTGCGATTGCACTGCGACCCCGATCTCCCCCGTCGTGGCATCCCGCGCCACAATCGAGTACGTGTGAACCGGCCGCTGTTGTGCGGGCAGTGCAGGTGCGGCAAGCGCCAGGGCGGCGCACAAGAGAAGGATTCGCATGTGATTACCTCATACCATTTCGCACGCAGGCCCGGGAGGAGCCCGGACCCGCGGCGTGCGATCGATGAGGCTTACTTGCGGCTGGAGTGCTTGTTGAGGACGGCCAGGAACGAGGCTGCGGACGCCGGGGCGACGATCGTGCCCGAGCGAATGATGTCTTTGTTCTCGTACGGCTTTCCGTACAGCGCCTGATTGACGTCGAGATCCTGGCGTAGGGTGGCCCCGGAGAGGGAGAGTCCCGCGAAAGCGCCGCGAGAGCGGGACCAGGTGAGGATCTGAGCGGTCATGTAGGCGTCGGTTTCGGCCTGGGCGCTACGGCCCACGGGACCGGCGGCAACTGAAGCATCGCCGCCCAGTGTGAATTTGCTCGATAGTAGGCGGTCAGCGCCGCCCTGGTTCATTACGAGCATGACGACATCCGTCTCGGAGCCGCCGATCTGGAGACCGAAACTGCCGCCCTCGATGCGGACGGCGGCAGGGGGGCTCCAGCCGCTTCCCTTGTTGCGACAAGAGAAGAAGCCGCGGCCGTACTTGGCGCCGACGATGAAGGCGCCCTTCTTCAAGCCGGGGATAATCACGGCGCATTCAGCGTTTGCGAGCAATTCCTGAGGGATGCCCTTGTCGGGGGTGTCCATAACCTCTTGGAAGACCACAGCCGCCTTCCCGAGACGTTCCGAATTGGCATCGGCCGCAAATACGGGCAGAGCGAGAGCGAGAGCGAGCGGCGCGTAGCGAAGCATAGATTCCTCCCTCCCCATGTGAGCACAAAAGCAGGAGCCAGGAGACGTGAGCGACGAGAACGTTACACTGGGAACAAGACTGGGACGCGGGGGCAAGCGGAATGCATGAGGACGGCTGCAGGCGCGTCGTCATCACGGGTGTGGAGCCCGAAATCGAAGCCGGGCGATTTCCGATCAAGCGTACAGAGGGGGAGCGTGTGTGCGTCGAGGCTGACGTTTTCGCGGACGGCCACGACGCGATCTCGTGCCGGGCTCTGTACCGCCGTGAGGAAGATGCGCTCTGGTCGGCGGCGCCGATGCACTTTCTCGCGAATGACCGCTGGCGCGGCGAGTTCACGGTTGACAAACTCGGGCGTTACCGATACACCGTCGAAGGCTGGGTGGATCACTTCAAGTCATGGCGCCGCGATATGGAGATGCGGATGGCCGCTGATACAGACGCCGACGTTGATTACCTCACGGGAGCGATGCTGGTTCGCGCCGCCGCGGAGCGCTCGCAGGATTCCGACGCAGCCCTGTTGACCCGGTGGGCGGACGGCCTAGCGGCTGAGAAGGACCCTGCGCTCCGGCGTACGATCGCACTCGACCAGGCACTGTCGCAAGTGATGGACCGCAACCCCGACCGCACGCGGGCCACTCGCTACGGGCGCGAACTGGCGGTGACGGTGGACCCGGCGATCGCACGCTTCGGTGCGTGGTATGAGTTCTTCCCCAGATCGTGCTCGCCGGAGCCCGGCCGGCACGGCACCTTCGCCGATGCGGAGGAGCGCCTCGAGTACGTGGCGCGCATGGGGTTCGACATCGTGTACTTGCCGCCCATACACCCGATCGGCTGCACGCACCGCAAGGGGCGGAACAACTCCGTGAAAGCAGCGCCCGATGACACCGGCAGTCCCTGGGCAATCGGTTCGGCTGAGGGCGGCCACAAAAGCGTGCATCCAGCGTTGGGCACGCTCGACGATTTTCGCCGGTTTGCAGGCCGCGCGCGGGAACACGGCCTTCAAGTTGCGCTCGATCTTGCGTTCCAGTGCGCGCCGGATCATCCGTACGTCACAGAGCACCCTGAGTGGTTTCGGCGCCGCCCCGATGGCAGCGTGCAGTATGCCGAGAACCCACCCAAGAAGTACCAGGACATCTTTCCTTTCGACTTCGAAACACCGGACTGGCGCCGCCTTTGGGATGAACTGCTGAGCGTGGTGCTGTTCTGGGTTGAGCAAGGCGTCCGCGTTTTTCGCGTGGACAATCCGCACACGAAGCCGCTGCCAATGTGGGAGTGGCTGATCGGAGAGGCGAAGCGGAGGTACCCGGATCTGATATTTCTGGCCGAGGCTTTCACCCGGCCGAAGATTCTGTATGGGCTGGCGAAGCTCGGGTTCACGCAATCCTACAACTACTTCCCTTGGCGCAACTCGAAATGGGAGCTGATGGAGTACTTCAACGAATTGACCAAAACGGAGGTGCGGGAGTACTGCCGCCCGAATCTCTGGCCCAACACACCGGACATTCTGACGGAGTATTTGCAGCACGGCGGACGTCCCGCTTTTCTATCGAGGCTGATCCTGGCGGCGACACTGGGCGCGAGCTACGGGATTTATGGGCCGCCGTTCGAGTTGTGCGAGAACACCCCGCTGAAGCCGGGCAGCGAGGAATACCTGAACTCGGAGAAGTACGAGATTCGCCACTGGGAACTGGACCAGCCCGGCAGCCTTCGCGACTTCATCACACGTGTGAACCGCATCCGGCGGGAGAATCCGGCGCTGCACGGCGACTGGAGTCTGCGATTCCATGACGTCGACAATGATCATCTGATCGCATACACGAAGCACGCGGCGACAGACGGATCGCGATTCGGAAACCTGATCTTGACCATAGTGAACCTGGATCCTCACCGGACGCACGGTGGATGGTTGGACTTGCCGCTGCTCGAACTGGGGATCGACACGCGGCGTCCATACCAGGTCCACGAACTGATTAGCGACGCCCGGTACTTCTGGCAGGGAGCGCGCAATTACGTTGAAGTCGACCCGAACACGGTACCGGCGCAGATCTTCCGTATACGGCGGCACATTCGGAGCGAACGCGAGTTCGAGTATTTCATGTAGGGGGTTGCATGATTGACGACCGGCCGGACTTGCGGCCAGGAACAGCGGCTGCACGAAGCGGTGAGGCCGCGCTACCTGTTCTGGAACTCCGCGCGTGGGAGGACATGTTCTCCGAAGAAGCGCGAAGCGCGCTGAATCAACTCCTGGCGGACTTCCTGCCTCAGCGGCGATGGTTCGGCGCGAAAGCGAAACGCATCTACGCCGTGCACGTTCTCGATCTGGTGAGGATGCTCGACCCTTCCTCGTTTGTGCTGATCGTGCGCGTGGAGTTCGAATCGGGCGAACCGGATCGGTACATGGTGCCGCTGGCACTCTCGCGCGGCCCGACGGGGGAGCGTGTGCTTGAGGATCCCGCATACGTCCTCGCGCGAGTGCGAGGGCCTGGCGGGGAGGCCGGCGTGCTGCACGAATCGATTACCGAAAAAAGCTTTGCGGGAGAGCTGCTGAACCTGCTGACGCTGGAGCGGACTGTGGCGGGGGAGGAAGGGCAACTGGCCGCCTGGAAGACGGAGGCCTTCGAACGCATCCGCACCGACGCGCATACGCTGGAGCCCAGAGTATCGAAAGCGGAGCAGAGTAACACGTCGATCCTATATGGCGACGCATTCATCCTGAAGCTGTACCGGCGGCTGGAACCCGGCGTCAATCCGGATCTCGAGATGGGCGTGTACCTTGCGGCGCAGGGATTTCTTCACACGCCTCCCCTGGCGGGCGCCATCGAGTACCGCACGCCGCGGGGCACGATGACAGCGGCGGTCTTGCAAGAGTTCATCCCGAATGAGGGGGACGCGTGGGAGTACGCACTCGGTGAGGCGCGCGCCTACGCCGCCAGGGCTCAGGGCGTGCGCGATCCGGGGAGCTTCCTGCTGCTTCTGGAGCGGCAGCCGCCCGCCGATGTGCGCGAGAGGATCGGTCCGTTTCTCGGATCGGCGGCGTTGCTCGGGAGGCGCACTGCGGAGATGCACGCGGCGCTGGCG
>DATMXS010000204.1:0-13802 GCA_035561355.1 Bryobacteraceae bacterium
CGGTGCTGGCTGGCCGGACAGTCGCCACGCCCGAGTCCAAGGCATTCGGCTGCACGATCAAGAGGGTAAAAAAGCAATCGTGAGTCTGCGCCCGCGCAACATCAACGCACTGTCATACTCGGGGCCGGCAAGGCGGACGCCCTCGTCCGCGAACCGGCCCTCCGGCCGCGTCAGTAGAGCGGCGCGCCGCGGGTTGCACACCGCCATCATTGCTGGTGTGCTGGTCACCGCCGCCAGCGCCCTGGGCGCGCCTCCGGAAAAGCTCACGCCGGTGGACCAGGCGGGCTATCACAAGCTGCTCGCGGCCAACAAGGGTGCCGTCGTTCTGGTCGATTTCTGGGCGACATGGTGCGTTCCGTGCCGCACCGAAATGCCCGAGCTTGTGAAGCTCCAGCAGAAATACCGCGATCGGGGTGTCAAGCTGATTACGATTTCGGCCGACGAGCCCGAGACCGAGGAGGGCGCACTCCCGTTCCTCAAGAAGGCTGGCGCCACCGGACCCGCGTACATCAAGCGCACTAAGGACGACGACGCCTTTATCAACGCGATCGATCCGAAGTGGAGCGGTGCGCTTCCCGCGCTTTTTGTCTATGACCGTCAGGGCCGCAAGGCAAAGGCGTTCATCGGCGAAACCGAGATGGCCGAAGTGGACGCCCTGCTGGCCAAGATTTCGAAATGACTCTACTCGCCCGCCGCCTGGAGCGGTTGCGGGGCCAGACCGCATGGATCACCGGCGGCAAGCGCATCGGTCATACCGTCGCGCTCACATTGGCCGAGCAGGGCGTCAATGTCATTTTGAGTTACCGCTTCTCGAACCGCGAGGCGGAGGAGACGGCGGCCGCCGTGCGGTGCCTCGGGGTCCGTAGCATAACCGTTCAGGCCGACGTTTCGCTGCGAACCAGCGTCGCCAAAGCGGTCGAAGTCGCCCGTGGGCAGTTCCCTCAGATCGACATCCTCGTGAATATGGCCTCCGTGTACCGTGAGGTCCGGCCTGAAGACGCCGACGAGGAGGATTGGAAGGACAACGTCGGCGCGCACATCCTTGGCACCTTCTGGCCCGTGCAATTGATCGCGCCGCTGATGCCCCCGGGAAGCCGAATCATCAACATCGCGGATGTCACGTCTATCGGCAGGCCGTACCACCGGAACGTTCCCTACATCGCGACCAAGGCTGCCGTCGCCGGCATGACCCGGGCCTTGGCTCTCGATTATGGCGAGCGCGGTCTTTTCGTGAACGCCATCGCCCCCGGACCGATCCTGCCGCCCGAGGGCTACCCTCCTGCCGCCTGGCAGAGAATCCGGGAACGCTACCCCGTAAAGTACCCGATGACCGATGAGGAAGCCATCGAGCAGTTTGCTCTGCTCGTTCTCTACCTCTGCACCGCCACCATGAGCAGCGGCCATACTTACCCGCTTGATCAGGGTCAGAACTTGTAGATTCTACGCGGGTGCCGCACGTAGATTCAACAATTTAGGTATGGCCCAAAGTGTGCTCATAAAATGGGCAGGTCGCGTCAGCCTCTTGGGCTGCGCCTCAGAGGCCATAGTATGGAACAGAGCATTGAAGTTCTCAAACGCTACATCCAGGATTCCATCGCGTTGGAGCGCAATTTCGAGAGCCGTTTGCGAGCTTTCGCGAAAGATCACGACAGGGCGGAGATTCAGTCCCTGTTCGTAAGCTGCGCCGACCACACGAAGACTCAGCATGAGCGGCTCGACGCCCGCTTGCGTGAGATCGGCGGCCCGCCGTCTGCCATGAAGAGCTTCATGACACACATGTTTGGCGCTATGCCGCGCACTGGTGGCCTGGGGAAAGAGGACGAAGAGCGGGATACACAGGACCTGATGATGGCGTACGCGATCGGGGGCGCCGAAAAGAGCATGTATGAGGTGCTCGCGGCAGTGGCGAATGCCGCCGGCGATTCGGAAACGGAACGGCTTGCTCGCGAGATCCAGGGCGAGAAAGATGCGATGGCCGCAAAGGTCTGGTCGATGCTCGCGCCGACAGCGCGCGAATCGTTCCAGCGCATCACGGAAACCCTCGTGCAGCAACCGTAGGCCGCAGGTTCCCGCGCCAGGATACGTAAATTCACATCGTGCAGTGTCCTGCACGGTACGTGTGTATGCCATATTGGATTCGGGGCGGGCATGGGTTCTCCAGGCGAAGTCATCCGCATATTGGCCGTCAGCGCCGCGGATGACGAGATCGCTTTCCTCGAGCATTTCGCGGCGCGTTCGTGTTGGGAAGTCAAGCGAGTCGGCACGTGTGCCGAGGCTGCCTCATACCTGGAGGGAAAAGACGTCGCCGTCGTCCTATGCTCGGCACAACTGCCGGACGGAAGCTGGAAGGCCGTCATCGCGGAGGCTGGAGCGCATTCCTGCCGCCCTCGGGTCATCGTGATGACCGCCGCTGCGGACGACAGTCTGTGGTCGGAGGTGCTCGATTCAGGCGGCTACGATGTGCTCGCGAAACCTCTGAACGCCCAGGAAGTCGTCCAGGTGGTCAGCCTCGCGTGGCGCCAGTGGCACGACACCCGGGTCCGCGCTTCCGGCAATTAGGCCTACCCGTTCTTCGCGATATCCCGGTGCGAGCCCTTGACGTTGAACCCTGCCGCGGCCAGCCTCTTGCGGATCTCATCCGCCATCATCACCGAGCGGTGCTGCCCGCCCGTGCAGCCGAACGAGATCGTCAGGTAGCTCTTCCCTTCACGGATATAGTGCGGCAGCAGATATACCAGAAGCTCGGAAATACGTTCTACGAACTCCACGGTCTGGGGGAACGACCGGATGTACCGCGCCACCTTCGGGTGACGGCCCGTGAGCTTCTTGAATTCCGCGATGTAGTTGGGGTTCGGCAGAAACCGCACGTCGAAAACCAGGTCGCTGTCTGCCGGCACCCCGTGCTTGAACCCGAAGCTGTTTACGTGCACCAGGATGCGTCCTTCTTCACGCTCACCACGGAACTTCTCCCGGATAGCGTCCCTCAATTCATGGGCAGTAAATTTCGACGTGTTGATCGTGAAGTCCGCGAGAGCGGCGATCGGAGCAAGCATCTCCCGTTCCGCGGCGACGCTTTCCGCGACGCCTTGGTCCCCTCCCAAAGGGTGCGGGCGGCGCGTTTCGCTGAAGCGGCGGACAAGGGCATCCACGTCAGCATCCAGGAACACCAGCCGTGCGGGGATCTTACGGCGCAGCTTCTGGTAGATCTCGGGGAAGCGCTGGAGCGCCTCCCCTTCGCGAATATCCACTACCAGGGCCGCACAGCGGATGTGCGGCGAGTCCTTGGTGAGCTCGGCAAGTTTCGGGATCAGATCGACCGGAAGATTATCGACTGAGTAGTACCCGAGATCCTCGAGGGCCTTCAGCACCGTCCCCTTGCCGGACCCGCTCAGGCCGGTGATGATGACGAGTTCGGAAACATCGGGCCGGGACACCGGCCGTTGCCGGGTCACGCTTCGATCAGGTCGAAATTGCCGTCGTCCCGGCGAATCAGCACCGAGGTCCGGCTTGTCTCGGCATCGCGATACACCACATAGTGACGCCCGTCGATTTCGAGCATTGCCTCATCGAGCGTCATCGGCTTTTCCCGCTCATGCCGGTCGATGCGGAACACCTGTGGACCTTCCGGCTGTTCCGGGATAATTTCGTTTTCCGGGTTCTCCCGTTTCAGTTCCCGCGTGCGCGCCGGGGCTTCGGCTGCCGGGACTCCTTCGGGTTCCTGCCGCGGTGTGCGTTTCGTGTCCCGCCACTTGGTACGGACCTTGAGGATCTGCTTCTCGAGCTTTTCCACCGCCTCGGTCAGGGCCGTAAAGGTGTCCGCCGCGGCGCCGGCCCCGAACAACTCGTGGTCGGCATAGCGGACCGTGATTTCGGCGTTGTGAATGTGCCGCTCGCTGTTGTAAATCACGCGAGCCTCACGCTCGGCGTCGGGTTTATCGAGCAGCTTGGCAATTTTCCCGAACTTCGCGTCTATCTTCCTTTGCTCGGCTGGAGTCAACGCCTCCGGCTTGCCGGTATACGTGATCTTCACGCGTTCCCTCCGATATTGAAGACGATCAGGCGCGGACGCGCCTTTGATGCGTCGATGCGATCTTCATGTCCTCGCGGTACTTCGCCACCGTGCGGCGGGTCACCTGGATTCCGGCGGCCTGCAGGCGAGCAGTGATCTGCTCGTCGGTGAGCGGATGCGAGGGATCCTCGTCCTCGATCATCTTCTTCACCATACGCTTCACGATCAACAGCGGTGTGGCGGCGCCCGAAGGTCCCTGCACCGCCTCTGAGAAAAAGTACCGTAGCTCGAAGACGCCCTGCGGCGTATGCGCGTACTTGTTCGCGACGGCCCGGCTCACCGTCGAAGGATGCACGCCGATCTCTTCGGCGATTTCCTTGATCATCATGGGCTTCAGCCGGTCGATGCCGTTCTCCAGAAAATCGGTCTGCCGTCGGACGATGGAGTGGCAGACTCTCAGGATCGTCTGCTTCCGCTGCTCGATGTTCTTCATCAGTTGCAGCGCCGACGCATAACGTTCTTTGACGTAGTTCCGGACTTCCTTGCTCGGCTCCTGGCTCCGGTCGAGCATCCGGCGGTATTGCGCGTTCAAACGCAATTGCGGCAGGTCCTCGTCATTGAGCTGGATGATCCAGTTTTCCCCATCTCGGAAAATGTGTACGTCCGGTTCCACCTGCCGCGCCCCCGGCCCCGAATACCGCAGGCCCGGTTTGGGATTCAGCGTCCGGATGACATTTACGGCGATCTGGATATGCTCGATCGGGCGTCCGAGGATCTTCGCGAGGTCCCGGTACTGCTTGAGCTCGACCATCTTGAGATGGTCAGCCACGATCATCCACGCCACTCCGCCGCGCCCGTTCCGGTTGTCCAATTGAAGCAGCAGGCACTCGCGGACGTCGCGCGCACCCACTCCAGAGGGGTCAAGTTTCTGCACCTCTGCGAGCGCGGTCTGCACGTCCTCCGCCCTGTGATTGCCCGAGACGGCGATTTCGTCGAGCGTGACGGTCAGATAACCCGCTTCGTCCAGGTTCCCGATGATCGAATCCGCGGCGTCGCGCACGTCGTCGCTCAATGGAACCATGCTCAATTGCGATCGAAGATAATCGCCCAGCGTCACGGGCGCGGAGAGGAACGTCTCAAATGACGGCTTCTCCACTTGCTCTGAAGACGGGCTCTTGTAACCGGGGTCGAGATAGTCGTCGAAGAACGAACCGAAATCGATCTCCTCGAAGGGGTCCGTCGCCGCTTTTTGTTCCGGTTCGGCTGTTTCGGTTTCCGCGGTAGCCGTACCGGCGGAGACCACGGGCGCGTCGGCTTCGGCGTCCGCGGCGTCGTGCGCGCTGACGGCGTACCCGTCGCCATCGGCGGCTTCCAGGATGGACTGATCCGCCGGCTCGGCAACGCGTTCCGTCTCGAGCAACTGTTGGAGTTCCTGAGGGCTCAGTTCCTCGCTCGAGTCCTCCGCGGTCTCGTCGAGGACAGGATTCTCTGCGATCTCCTGGTTGATCATCTCCCGCAGTTCAAGGCGGTTCAGTTGCAGAACCGTCACCATCTGGACGAGCCCAGGGGTGAGGATCTGCTTCTGCGCAACCTTGAGTTGCAGTCTCGGCGAAAGCAAACTCATCTCTTTCTCTGGCTTAATAATAACACCGGGGCAGGGCAGCACTACCGCGAGGAGCGGGTGGGGAATACCCCTCAAACGCGCCTGGTGTGGGGCGGACGCCCACGTCCCGCCAGCGCTGCTGACGGCGGCGCTGCTGATGCGCGACCTGGAGGTTTACGAAGCTTTGACGCCCACGTCCCGCTGGCGCTGCTGACGGCGAGCATTGCCGCGCTTGCGCGCGGCTGAACCGGACAGGGCCCGGTTCGCGGACGAGGGCGTCCGCCTTACTGCGACGGTATCCCCATGTCGAACGTCTCGCCCAGGTACACCCGCTTCACTTCAGGGTCGCGGCCCAGTGCTTCAGGACTGCCTGCCCGGAATATTCGACCGTTATTGATGATGTACGCACGGTCCGTGACGGCCATCGTCTCGCGCACATTGTGATCGGTCACCAGGATCCCGATGCCGCTGCGTTTCAAGTCGAAAATGATTCTCTGGATCTCGCCCACCTGTTTCGGGTCGATGCCCGAGAACGGCTCGTCGAGCAGCAGGAAGTTCGGCTGAATCACCAGCGAGCGCGCAATCTCCAGCCGCCGCCGTTCGCCTCCCGAAAGCGCGTAGCCGCGGTTTTGCCGAACGTGATCGAGGCCGAGCTGTTCGATCAGCCGCACCATCCGGCTGCGGCGTTCGCTGGCCGAAATCGGCAGCATCTCGAGGATCGCCAGCAGATTCTCCTCGACCGTCAGCTTGCGGAATACGGAGGGCTCCTGCGGCAGGTAACTGATGCCTCGGCGGGCGCGCTGATACATCGGCAGATCGGTGATGTCGTCGGTGTCGAGCACCACGCGGCCCGAATCCGGGCTGATCAGTCCCACCACCATGTAGAACGACGTCGTCTTGCCCGCGCCGTTCGGCCCGAGCAGTCCCACCACCTCGCCCTGCTCAATGGAAATCGAAAGATCGTCCACGACGCGCCGGCCGCGATATGTTTTGCTGAGTTCTCTTGTGTGGAGCTTTCTCATTTGCGGGAGCGCCGAATGTCGCTGATCACAGGCGCACGTTCCGCGCCGTTCACGAGCAGCTTATCGTCCTTGGCAAGATAGGTCAATTCACGGCCGCGCGTTACTCCTCGCGAACTGTCGTCGAGCACTGGTTGTCCACCCGTGAGTACAATCTTCTGCTCTGCGGCATAGTACTCCGCGTGCTCACTCGTTCCGTTCAGCGTGCGCCCGCCGTCTGTCCGGAGGATGCGGACCCCACCGTCCGCAATCGCTCGGTCCAGCGTCGAATCCGCGCTCGAATCGTTGAGAAACGCCCGGATCTCCGCCGCGCGCACGTCCATGCCCGGGCGCATCAGGCGCGCCCCGCCGGTATAGTGTGCGATGCGGTCCGCCTCGTTGTAATCGAGTGCGGAGGCCTCTACCACGACGAAGGCCGGCGCCCTTGCCGGAACGGCGGCCTTGCCCTGCGGGCCGCCTGCCGTGGGGCTTCTTTCATCGGCGAACTGCGTTCTTACCTTGCCGCGCGCGCTCAGCTTTCGCTCGGCGCGGTTGATGTCGATGGCCTCCCCCGACAGCCGGTTCGACCCCTGCCACACTACGGCCGAACCCTCGTACCGGATCCGCCGGTTGCGATCGGCCGTCGTCATTCGGCGTGCTCGCCCTTCCATCGGCTCTTCGCTCGAGAGCATCGCGGATGACGATTTCGCCTTCTGCTCCGGCATCCGTGTTGACACGACGTTTCCCTCGGCCACGAGGTCCCCCGTGTTCTGCGCCACATCGATGCGGTCTGCTGCAACCGAGCCCGCGGCGTCCTGAAACCGCGCGTTCCGATCGAGGGTGATTAGCGCCTTCGCTTGATCGAGCGTCGCCCTATCGGACCGGCCCCGCCGCCCGCCTTCCTCATAACGGAAATTGTTCCACTGCTCGATCCGCGCCAGTTCTCCGCGATCGTCGAACTCGGCCTTGAAATCGTCGCTGCGGGTAAGCATCGGGGGCTCGTCCTTCTTCTTCGGCTCTGTCCGGGTCGAGGCTTTCGATGCCGTGAACAGCTTCGGGGTGTTGTCCGCCGCATATTCCAGTTGCATGCGTTCCGCGTCCAGCGTGCGTCGCCGCTGCCCGGGCTGGTTCGGGAGAAACTCCAGTCGCCCCGGCGCGTGCGTCTCCATCCGCTCCACCTCGCGGCCGCCGGTGCGCATCTTCATCAGCACAACCTCGCTCGACAGGCGGCGCGTTTCCGCGAGCCCGCGCCCCTTCCGCGGAACCGGCGCCGATTCAAGCACCGCTTTGCCCGTCGCCAAGGCCTGTTTCAGCGTGCTCTCGCGATCAAGCGCCTCGAATTCAAGATCCACGCGGTCGCCGGTCACTTCGGTGCGGGCGCTATCCGTCACGGCCAGCACTCGCGCGTTCGCGTTGCCGGTGGCCTTGCGCATCTCGCCTTTTGGCGTGAACTCGAGCAGCAGTTTATCGGCCTGGTAATCGAGCGTGCGCCCCGGCGCGCGTTCCGCGCCGCGCGCCTTGAGCGCCTCCACCCTCTCAATGGTTCCGTCCTTGAGTGTTACGTACGAATCGGCCGCATCGAGCACAGTGCTTCCACGCGTCAGCCGCGACCACCCGCGCAGGTCAACCGCGGAGTTCAGCTCCTTATAAAAGAGCTCTCCAGCCTCGATCTTCATCGGCGCGCTGTCCGGTCCGCGGCCGCTCCAGTTCAATTCGACGGCGCTCTTCATGATCAGCTCGCGCACGCTCGGGTCGTACGCTGCGCCCACACACTTGCCATTGCCATTCTCAAATCCGAAGCTGGCCGCGCGGTCCGTTTGGACCTTGCCTGTGGCGGCTTCAAATGTCACCCCGGAACTGCGGATTGACACCAGTCTGCCGGCTCGTGCCTTATCCGCGGGGACGCCCATCGTAATCTCCACGTCGCCCTCGGAATAAAGTGTTCCTTGCGCCTGATCGAAGCGGGCCTTGGCGGACTTGACGTAATCGAAGTCTTTCCCGTCGCGGCTGAATAGCTTCAGTTCCACGCCGTCTAACTCCACCACGTTCGCAACCTGGCGGAAATTTTTCGCGCGAACCTCTACCTTCGTTAGGCCGCCTTCCGCCTTCGTGTAGACCCAACTCTGGGCCGCGGCGTTAGTATCCGTGGGAAGAAGCGAGGGTCTGCTCGGGGCGTGGCGAGCCAGCGACGCGCGCTGGACGTAAAACGCGATTCCGACCGCTCCCACGATGGCCGCCAGAGCCATCAGCAGCAGGAGCCGCGTCCTGCGGAACATGTGCATCTTCAACTATATCAGGCAAGATCAACCTACTGACGCAGTGTGAGACGTTCCCGTTGCGCGCCGCCGCTTGCTTTGCGCTATGCGCGACTTGGCGAGCCAATGAGCCCGATTGTGTCCCCATCACTCGTTTTCAGTGGACGATAAATCATTATGTTATAGTGGTTTACGAGCTCCCATTGACACTCCTCCGTCCAGAGTGCTAATAAAGGGAATCGGGATCGAGCTCACTCGCTCGACCCAATTCCGAGCTTTACTTGGGAACACCTACCAACGGACAACGATGGAGGAAATAGTATGAACATTCGTCCGCTCTACGACCGCATCGTCGTGAAGCGCATTGAACAGACTGAGCAGGTGCAGGGCGGAATCATCATCCCCGACACCGCTAAAGAGAAGCCGCAGGAAGGCGAAGTTGTCGCCGTAGGCCAGGGCAAGCGCCTGGAAAGCGGCAAAGTCGTGGCCCCGGACGTCAAGGCCGGTGACCGCATCCTGTTCGGCAAGTACTCGGGCAATGAGATCAAGATCGACGGTCAAGAGTACATCATCATGCGCGAAGAAGAGGTGCTCGGCATCCTCGAAGGCGCAACCAGCAAAGCCGGAGCGTAATCAGGAGGGATTCCACACCAATGCCAGCCAAGCAGATCGTATATAGCGAGAATTCGCGTCAGGCCATCCTGCGCGGCGTCAACCAGCTTGCCGACGCAGTGAAGGTCACGCTCGGCCCCCGCGGCCGCAACGTCGTCCTCGAGAAGAAGTTCGGCGGCCCGACCATCACCAAGGACGGCGTCACCGTCGCGAAGGAAATCGAGCTGAAGGACCCGCTCGAGAACATGGGCGCCCAGATGGTCCGCGAGGTCGCATCCAAGACCTCCGACATCGCCGGCGACGGCACCACCACAGCCACCATCCTGGCCCAGGCCATTTTCCGCGAGGGCGTGAAGTCCGTCGCGGCCGGCGCCAATCCGATGGCGCTGAAGCGCGGCATCGAGAAGGCCGTTGAAGTGGTTGTCGAGGAAGTGAAGAAGCTCTCCCAGAAGGTCGAGAGCAATGAGAAGGTCGCGCAGGTCGGCACCATCTCAGCCAACGGCGACACCCAGATCGGCACCATCATCGCCGAAGCGATGACCAAGGTCGGCAAGGACGGCGTCATCACGGTCGAGGAAGCCAAGACCATGACGACCGAACTCGACACCGTCGAGGGCATGCAGTTCGATCGCGGCTACCTGTCCCCCTACTTCATTACGGACCCGGACCGGATGGAAGCCGTCATCGAGGATCCCTACATCCTCATCCACGAGAAGAAGATCAGCAACATGAAGGACCTGCTGCCGCTGCTCGAGCAAATCGCTCGCTCCGGCCGCCCCCTTCTGATCATCGCGGAAGAGGTTGAGGGCGAAGCGCTCGCCACCCTCGTCGTCAACAAGCTGCGCGGCACCCTGAACTGCTGCGCCGTGAAGGCCCCCGGTTTCGGCGATCGCCGCAAGGCGATGCTCGACGATATCGCCATCCTCACCGGCGGTAAGGCCATCATGGAAGAGACCGGCATCAAACTCGAGGGTGTCCGCCTGGAAGACCTGGGCCGCGCCAAGCGCGTCACGGTCGACAAGGACAACACCACCATCGTGGATGGCGCCGGCAGCCAGAAGGGCATTGAGGGCCGCATCAAGCAGCTCCGCGCCCAAATCGAAGAGACCACCTCGGACTACGACCGCGAGAAGCTCCAGGAGCGCCTGGCGAAGCTCGCGGGCGGCGTTGCCGTCATCAAAGTCGGCGCCGCCACCGAGACCGAAATGAAGGAAAAGAAGGCTCGCGTCGAGGATGCCCTGCATGCCACGCGCGCCGCGGTCGAGGAAGGCATCGTTCCGGGCGGCGGCGTCGCGCTGCTGCGTGGCTCGAAGGCCCTCGCCGGTCTGAAGCTCGTGGGTGACGAGCAGATCGGCATCGACATCGTTCGCCGCTCCTGCGAAGAGCCGCTCCGCCAGATCGTCGGCAACGCCGGCTGGGAAGGCGCGATCGTGGCCGAGAAGGTGCGTCTGAACGAAAACCCGAACTTCGGCTTCAACGCCGCGACGGGCGAATACGAGGACATGGTGAAGGCCGGCGTTATCGACCCCACTAAGGTCACTCGCTCCGCTCTCCAGAACGCCGCCTCCATCGCAGCCCTCATGCTGACGACCGAAGCGCTCGTGGCAGAGATCCCCGAACGGAAACCCGCTCCGATGCCGGGCGGCGGCCACGGCGGACCGGAGATGGACTACTAGTAGACGGACACCCTTGTCCGCGAACCGGCCCCCGGCCGGTTCAGGCCGTGCGTTAGCCCGGCTTGTTGAGCACACCGCCCTGCCTAAGCAGCAGGGCGGTTTTTTTTCTTTTGTGCCGCGAGTAGCGCGGCCACTTTGGCCGCAGGGCCGGGCTCGCAGCCTATCTGTTGATCGCTGCGCCGCACTGGACCACGCGTAGTCCTCAGCCCTCATCACCATGCCGGCTTGACCGGGTTGGCTTCGATGTAAGCAGCAATCCGATTGCCCTGCTTTTCGTCCCGGACCCAGTGATCGTAATACTCCGGCTGCCAAAACGGAACGCCGATCCGGCGAAGCAGCCGGTTCGCCTCGCGCGCGGAGGCCGCTTTCAGCGACCCGATAAGTTGCACGACCGATATCGGCGGCGTGATAAGGACGTGTACGTGGTTCGGCATGACGACGTATGCGTATAAATCGTAATGCTTCAGTTCGCGGCCGCACGCGATTGCGCGGACAACCGCGTCCGCGATTCGACCGTCACGCATGTGGGCTGGGCCGCGGCGGGCTGTGTCGAGGTACCGGTCCATCCACGCGAACGCCTCGCCGGCGGACGGTTTTCCGGGAGGCCGATACCGCGAGGGCGGAATGCACCCTTTCAGCGTCCATGTGATGAACAGTCCCCTGCCCTCAAGGTGGCAATGCGGGAGTCGTCGTTGGTGGAAGGTCACATAATAACGTGCGCTGGGAGGTTCGTTCCGCTCAGCAAATTCGGAAGCTGGGCGTTCAGAAGTGCCCGGGCTGCGAACCCGGGCCTGCGGCCAAAGTGGCCGCGCTACTTCGCTGAACGTCGCCGCCGGGCCCTCTTATACCCTCCAACAAAACAATTGATTTCCTTCCACCCTGTCAATCTTTGTACAATTAAGCTTATAAATTCCTGATCTCCCTTTCCCGCGGCGATGACTCGAAACAGCCGCCGGGGGCCAGTCAGGCCGGCTACCGCTACCCCGACGCGCCGGCACGGGTCAGGAAAATCGACAGGCGCCAAACCAGGCCGCCTCTCGCCGGGTACAACCCGTCCCCGGCAATCGCCGATCAAAAACGTGGAGTGTGGCCGTCAATGGATGCCGGGCATTCGTCCGGCGCGGCGGAACCGCAGCATCAGTTCCAAGTGTCGCCGGCCGTGCGCCGGCCTGGACGGCGAACTAACTAAGAACGGGAGCAAAATGAGTCCGCGAGCGCCGAACGGTTGTGCTAAACGCGTCCGGGTAGCGTGCATCGCGGTAGTTAGTTCTAAGTCGTCCCATCAGTAACTGGGACGGCTCAGAACCGTGACGGTGATCGTCGCGGTAGTTGGTTGTGTGTCCTTACACACCCTGCAAATGAGGGGATTGGCTTACCTGCTGATCCCCACGTTTGATCCAGACGAGTGGCTGTACTAACACCCACTTGGTCGTGGGTTATTCAGGACCCTTAATTTCCAAATCTAATACTAAAAGCTCCCAAAATAGGGATTGCTGCTAGGGCTCTGGACAGCGTTGTTGTTTGCTTGTAGGGATTTACGCAGCCGCCACATGTGGCCCGAAGATTGCTTGCATCTCCCTGATCACTTTTCTTCGAACAGCCCCGTTATTATTACGGGCTAACTGTAGCCGCTCAGACTTTAGGGGGTTTGAATGGCTGGCTTGGTGGTAAAATACCCCGCACAGGAGTGTAAGGATGGATAACTTTTACGGGAAGAAGCTGTATCTCTACCTGTTGCTGGCCCTGCTCGTGGCAGGTACAGCTTTCGGACAAGAAACCACCGGGGCAATCCGTGGTGAAGTATCTGACCCCACGGGTGCAATCATTCCGGGCGCAACCGTTGAGATCAGCGGTCCGGGCCTCATGCGCGCCCAGACCCAGAAGACGGACGCGTCGGGCACCTACAATTTCCTCACCCTGCCGCCGGGTGTATATGCAGTCAGCACCAGCGCGCAGGGCTTCGCTTCCGTGAAGCGGGTCAACATTGACCTCCAAGTCGGCAAGACTCTGCGAGTGGACTTCAGGCTCGAAGTCAGCACCGCGACGCAGACCGTCGAAGTCATCAGCGAAGCGGCCATCGTTGACGTGTCGCAGAGCACCGTTGCGGCGAACGTAACGGCGACCTCCTTCGACCGGCTGCCAAAGACGCGCGGCTTCTCGTCCCTGATCGCGCTGGCGCCGGGCGCCCGCAAAGAGGACAAGGCCGGCGGCTACCAGGTCGACGGCGCGAGCGGATCCGAAAACGTCTACGTCATCGACGGCATGGACCAGACGAACATCTATAGCGGCACGCTGCCCACCTCGGGCAACATTCCGACCGAGTTCGTTCAGGAACTGCAGGTGAAGTCGAGCGGCTTCCAGGCCGAATACGGCGGCGCGATGGGCGGCGTTATCAACGTCGTCACCAAGAGCGGCAGCAACGATTTCCACGGTGACATCGGCCTGTATCTGCAGACCGACAGCATGCAGGCCCGTCCGCGGCCCACGCTGGACACCCTGCCGGAAGACGACTTCACTGCGTACTACCTGCAGAACCAAACGGACGACTTCCGATACCTTAACCCCGGCTTTACGATCGGCGGTCCGATGGTGAAGAACAAGCTTTGGTTCTTCGCCGGCTACTATCCGGAGTTGCGCAGGTGGGAACGT
>DATMXS010000205.1:0-8351 GCA_035561355.1 Bryobacteraceae bacterium
ATCGCTGTATAGGCTTCAGCGCCGATGGACGGATGCGGAACCGCTCTTCAGGCAAGCCCTGGACATCTTTCGAAAGCAGCCCGCGGCGAACCGCCTCCGCGAGGCCGAAGTGATGAGCAACCTTGCGAGTCTCCTGCAGGAGACCGGCCAGTATGCGGACGCGCTCTCGTATTCCGCGCGCGTGCTGAACATTTTGGAGAAGATTCCCAAGATACAGTCCGCCTTCCTCGCGAAGGCGTTGAACAACGCCGCGGCGCTGCACTCGCTTACCGGTCACCCCGCGCAAGCCGAGCCCTACCTCAGGCGAGCGCTCACGGTCGCGGAGAACGCCGTCGGGCCGGAGCACCCGGGCGTCGCCGGCATCCTCCTGAATTATGCTGCCGTGCTGCGTCAGATCGGCCGAAAAGGCGATGCGAAACGGATGGAACAGCGGGCAAATGCAATTCTCGAGAGGAACTCGCGGGACAACCTCCTCGGATACACGGTGGATGTGAGCGATCTCTCGGCGCACAACGGAAAGTGACGGGAGGGTTAGGGAGCGAGAAGCAAGAAGCTAGGAGCAAGGAGCTAGGAGCCAAGAAGAACGTGGGAGGTTGATGTGATGCTCGTCGCAGTCCTACTTCCGCGCTCCTTGTGCCGCGCTCCTTGCTGCTCGCTCCGGCACGGCTTTAATGTCCTGGACACGGCCGCGAACGGCGGCGTTCTTCACCGTGAGTGCCTTGATCATGTGAGGCAGAAGAGGCTGATATCTCTGCGTAAGTCCTTCCTCGCTGAAGCGCAGCCCGGGATAGCCGAACACGAACTGCTGAAGAAAGCCGCCGGCACCGGTGAGGAAGTTGATATTCGAGTTGCTCGGTGCTTCGCGCAGCACATTGAACGGCGGCGCCAGGTAAGGCTGATAAGTCAAGGGAAGCGAATTTCTCCAGCAGTTCGGGGCTGTGCGCCTCCACAGCAAGGATCGGGTAGAAAGTGATCTCCATCATTACGCCGGCTTGGCGGGGCGCGTAACGCTGGAGGGCCGTCTCGAGCACTTTCCGCTTTTGCTGTTCCGTTGACGGACGCTCCAGCGGATAGCTGTAGAGCAGGTACGGCGTGGAAGGGACATACAGCTTGTGGACGATCTTTGCCCAGTCGGGGTTTGGCGCCGCTCCCACAATCTTCGCCGCCGAGATCGCCAGTTCCAGATTCTTCGCCGCGACCGCGTTCGTGTAAGGATCGTCATCCACACCGATCAGCGACTCGTTGATGGACACCACGTTCCGGATTTCGTACCGGTCCCGCTCGCGGTTGTAAGTCACGCGGCTGACCCAGAAATTCGCCGTCTCACTGATGACCGGATAGCCATAGCGCGCCAGCCAGGTCCGATCGCCCGTGGCGAGATAGTACTGCCATTGCGCGAGCGCAACGTCGCCAGAGACGTGGATCTCAGACGTCGCGTTCTGGTACGCGAATTTCGGCGTCGTTTCGGCGCCCTCAGGCCCCGCTTCCCAAGGAAACATGGCGCCCTTCCACCCGTTGCGGTGCGCATTGGCTTGCGCGGCTTTCAGCGTGTTGCAGCGGAACATCACGATGGATTTCGCCATCTCCGGATGCAAGATCATCAACGGCGGAAACATAAACGTGTCGGCATCCCAGAACACGTGCCCGTAATAGCCGGCGGTAGTGAGACCCATCGGCGGCATGCTGTAGGCCGAGTTCTCCCGCACGCTGCACATGAGGTAGAAGAGCATCGAGTGGATCAGCGTCTGAAACTCGGGCGTGGAATCCACGACGATGTCCGTTTGCCACAGCCTGTGCCACTCGGCGGCGCTCTCCTCGAGCACTGCGTCATACCCTCGCGATCTGGCAGCTTGCGCGAGTTGCGCCGCTCTGGTGGCAGGATCGGCTGAGTCGCGCGACGGCACGGCCGCGACGAACTTGTAGAAGGTGTACGGCTGTTCGGCCGCGGCCTGGAAGCTGAGTTCCACGGCGGCGAGGTCCCGCGACGAAGACTTGTTTACAGCCAAACCGGGTAGAGTTTCGGGCCACACCAGCGCTGCAGCCTCGGCTACGGTGATCTTCACGCCCTCAGGCTGAGCAATCATCCGGAGCATACCGCCCTTGCTTTCTGCCTCTACGGAGTGGGACTGTACGGCCATGTGGCCGGGGTACCACATCTGCTGCTGCGTGATCTTGGGATCCATCTTCTCGAGACGTGCGAGAGCGAAGCGTTTTGGCGGAGTCCACGCGCGCAGCGGCAACACTACCTTCACCGGACCCGAATAGTGTGGCGTGATCTCGAGCTTCACCGCTGCGAGGTTCGGGTTAAGGCGCGAAACGAAGGTCTGGATGCCGATGGACGCGGCGCGGTCGCCATCGTTCCACCGGTACTGCGTCCGGACGTAGCCGTCGCGCATGTTCACGCTCTGCTGGTAACCGCTCAGATGTGCCGCATCCGCGGGCGCATCATTCAGCCATGCCCGGCCATTGAATACGTTGACTTCATTCCAGGCAGGCACTGCGGCCAGCCGAGGGACATCGCCCTCCGCGTGATCGTATATACCGGCCATGAACGATTCGGCGGGTTTGCTGCCCCATTGCGATGTGGAGATGCTGAAATAGCCGTTCCCGATGTTAGTCCGGGTGTACGGCGCCAAGACGTTCGTTCGCATGACGAACGTATCCGCCTGCGCGAAGAGGACTACGCACGAACAGAAAAACAGCAGCAGGCGGTGCTCGAACGCCCGAACGTGAAATTTACGGCTCATCTGCCGTATTCCTGGTCCGTGGTGTGCCGTCGGCATAACGATGTTTGGTGTGGCTGCATTAGGGAGCGCCGGAAGGGAGCTGAGCCGCCCTCCTCCGGCTGTTACGTCTTCTACAGACTAAAAGGTCAGGCGCGCGCCGAACTGCATGTTGCGCATGCCCAGCGTCGGCCCGCTCTGAATGTCTGTGATCTGGCCGGCGTTGCCGGCGTCAACCCCGGAAACCGGGAGGCCGAGATTCGTCCGGTTGAATGCGTTGAAGACCTCCCACCGGAACTGGAGCCCGGCGCGTTCGGTCAGGGCGAAACTCTTGCCCAACGCCCAGTTTGCCGAAAACAGGTTCGGACCGCGGAGCGAGTTGCGCCCGGTATTCCCGAACGTGAACGGCGCCGGCACGGCATAGGCCGAGGGGTTGAACCAGCGATTTCGCGACTGCACGCCGGCTTCCGGATCGGCCACGAGATTCGGCAATAGAGTCATATCGGAATTGAGAGAGGCGTTGTTGTTGAGCGTCGGCGTGAACGGCAATCCGCTGTTGAACACGGTGATGCCGTTGAACTGCCAGCCCTCGACCAGCGCCCGGGCGATGCCGCCGACGCCCGATAGGTACCTCTGACCTCTGCCGAACGGAAGTATCAGCGTGTGAGCGGCCGTGAACACATGCGTCCGATCAAAGCTTGCGGGGCCGTAATTCGAGTCCGCGTCGTACTGATTGAACGGCGTGCCGAACTCGCCGAAGTTCAGGGCCTTTGAGAATGTGTAGGAAGCGAGCAGGGAATAGTTCTGGCCGAAGCGCTTCTCGGCGCGCACCTGCAAGGCGTGGTAGTTGCTGCTGGTGCAGTCGCACTTGTTGAAGATACCCTGCGTGAGCCCGTACTTCGCGAACAGGGGGCGCCGTGGATCGAGCGGACCGGGGCCCGGGATTGCGGCGTTCAAGCCAAAACCACCGTTCAGGTGCCGGCCGATGTTGCCTACATAGCCTAGAGAGACGTTCAGGTCGGCAATCGCCTGCTCGATTGTGAAGTTCCACTGATCAACGTAGGGGATCTTCTGGTCTGCCGGGATGTACGAGGCGCCAACTTTGTCAGGCAGCGGCAGCAACCCGTTCGCAGGGATAGTGGGGAATTCGACCGGAGGAGGCGCGGTTGTGAGCGGGAATACCGGCACGAAAGGCGTTGCGCTGCGCAGTTCCTGGTTCACAACGGATGGATAAACATCCGCCGCGAGATTGTTGAACGTCCAGCCGAATGTGCCCTGATAGTAACTTCTCCCGTAACCAGTGCGGACCACTGTCTTCGGAGATACCGCATACGCGATCGCAAACCGCGGGGCGATATTGGTCCACTGTGTCTCCGAATCCGCGGACTTCGAGATGCCGCCCACTCCCGGGATGCGCACCAGGTTGTCGGTCACGTCGTACCGGCCTCCCTGCCCGTCGTTGAGCGAATAGTCGGGAAACCACGTATCCCAGCGCACGCCGACGTTCAGGGTCAGCTTCGAGGTGATCCGCAAAGTGTCCTGCACGAAGTAGAACATCCGGTGTTGCCGGTCTTCCTGATTTGTGGAAATTTGCGCGAAGCGGTTGAACTGGTTAGGCGCACCCAGCAAAAAGTTGGCAAGCCCGAGGCCGCCTGTGCCGGCCGAAGTCGAGGTAACGCTCGGATCGAAGATAAAAACTCCGGCACGGTGCCGGTCGCTGGGCAACCGGCGGTTGCCCGCGTGCTCGAAGGTGCCGCCGAGCTTGAAGGTGTGATTGCCGCTGATCTTCGTCCAGTTACTGACGAGATCATAGATGAACTCCCGCTGATCGAGCGGGCAGTTGCAAGTGTATCCCATAGAGAAGCCACCAGTCCCGTTGACATTGATCACCGGGAGGCCGAACGTGTCGGGCCTGCCTTCGATGTTCAGGCCGGGGATGCCAACCTGATCAGCGAGCCTCTCGCCGATGTCCAGCGGATCCACATTCACGCGATAGCGGGAGTACCCGAAGCGGAGCTCGGTGAGGAGCGTCGGGCTGAAACTGTAATTGCCCGCTGCGACCAAGTTCTGGTTCCGCGCGTCTGAGTTGCCCGTGAAGCCCCAGTTCGAGAACGCTCTGCCCCCGTAAAGCCCGAACGGTCCGGGAGCGTTGATGTCCGCATCGAGGTAACTGTACCGGACGAAGGTTCTAAGCTTGTCGGTGAGGTATTGGTCCGACCGCAGGTCGAACTGATTCGAATCGAAGCGCTGGACTGCGCTTGTCTCGAAGTTATTCTCGGCGGGGTTAGCGGGCGAGAGGTTGGGTAATGGCAGCGCGGCCAGTAAGTTCGCGGCTGGTGCCGAGATGCGGCTCGAAGGTATCACATTGCCCGGAAACTGCTGCCGCCCCGTGCCTTCGGGGGTGCCGGTGGTGGGGTCGAAGATGGGCACACCGAGTTCACTCAAGTCGCCCGTACGCTCGGCGGCAGTCGGCACACGTAGAGTTTGTGACCCGCCGATGCGCCGGCGCGTCCCCTGATAGTCGCCAAACCAGAATACTTTGTCCTTGATGGCGGGGCCTCCGAGCGAACCGCCGAACTGGTTCCAACGCAGGGGCGGGATGCCACGATTATGGGGTTCGGGTTCGCCGGGCGCGCGCAGGCCCTGCGTGAACGGGTTTCGCGCCTGGAACACGTTGTTCTGGAGGAATTCAAAGGCTGAGCCGTGGAAGTCATTGGTCCCGGATTTCGTTTCCACCCGGACTATGGCGCCGCCGGCCTGTGTGAACTCGGCCTCGTAGTTGCTCGTGGCGATACTGGTACCGCCAATCGAATCGAGCGGCGGGTTCACCATCACGATCCCGAGCACGGCGTCGTTGTTGTTCATCCCGTCCATCAGGTAGTTGGTGCCGGCGAATTCCTGACCATTCGTGTTGACGAGCGTCGATTGCTGAGGATTTTCCTGCGCGGCATGCTGAAAGGTGTTCAGTGTGGCGCCGGGAACCAGCAATGTAAGATCGGTGAAGTTCCGATTAAAGACCGGCAGTTGCGTCACCTGATAGCTGCTCATCGTGGTGGACACTTCGGCGCGGTCGGTCTGCACGCCCGAGGGCGTTTCAGTGACGGTTACCTCCTCGGTCACCTGGCCGAGTTGAAGCGTGTTGTCCACTCTTGTGCTCAAGCCAATGGTGACACGCACGTTTTCCTGCACGGAGGTTTTGAAGCCGGGTTTCTCGACCGTTATCCGGTAATTCCCGGGCGCCACCTGGTTCAGGGAATAGTTCCCTGACATATTCGTGACCGTGCCAATAGACACGTTAGTATCGACGTTGGTTGCCGTAACTTTAGCATTATCGACTGTCGCGCCCGTAGGGTCACTGACCGTTCCGATAATGCTGCTTGAGGTAGCCTGCGACTTCGCTTGCGGAGCGAACAGGAATGCTGCGAACAGAAACGGGAGTAATGTCTCCCTTCGTATTGAAACACCCCTCATTTCAAGGACCTCCTGAAGTGCCTCTCAGTATACCCTCTGTAATCGTAAGTAGCCGGAGGCACAAAGAGATACTAAGATCTTCAAGACAGGTAAGTGCGCGCGCGTTGTGGCTGCGCGCCGATCCTCGCTTTGCGTAAGCTGGGACATAAGGGGTAAAGTGTGCTGCACATTACAAACGGCGAGTGCGCCGCACGCCTGATCAGGGCGGCTCTTCCCGAGGCGGAGGTTCTCTGCTGGGACGACGTTCTTCACGAGGGCCCTGTTCCAGCGGGGTCGTTGATTGCCCTCAGGGAGGCCCGTGCGCGGTTTCTTGCGGCGTGCGGCTGGGCGCTTTACGCCGACGCGCTCAGGAGCTTGGAGGAACGCGACGCCGCAGTAGCCTCAGCGGACGAGGTTACCCTTTGGTTCGAGCACGATCTCTTTGACCAACTGCAACTTCTTCAAGCGCTCGACACGGTTCGCGGCCGCACCTGGCTGGTTCAGACCGGAGAGTACCTCGGCAACATGAACGTGGAGAAGATCGCCTGCTCTGGGCGCGCGCATCAACCCGTGACGGATGCGCAGCGCGAACTCGCCGCCTTGGCCTGGGCCGCCTTCCGCTCCCCCGATCCCACCGCCATCGAAGCAGTGCTGGCTGGCGATACCTCCGCTTTGCCGTACCTCGCCGCAGCGCTGGTGCGTCACCTGGAACAGTTTCCTTCCGTCCGTGACGGCTTGGCACGCACTGAGCGCCAGATCCTTGAAGCCGTTGCCGGTGGAGCGCGGAACCGGCGCGAGGCCTTTCTTGCCGACCAGAAGCGCGAGGCCGCTCTGTTCATGGGAGATGCGAGCTTCAACCTGTGGGTGCTACGGCTGCTTGGCGACCGTAATCCGCTCATCGACGAGACGGCGGGCGTGCTCGCGATCACCGGAGCGGGCCGGAGGGTGCTCGCGGGAGAAGCCGACCACGTCGAGATAAACGGGCTCGATCGCTGGCTCGGCGGTGTCTACCTGCACCGCGACCTCTGGCGCTGGGACGGCAGCCGGATCGTCGCCGGCCGCGGCTGAAGACGTTCAGCGCATGAGGTTCATCGCAGCGGTAATCACCAGGGCATTCGTGAAGTCGATCAGGAATGCGCCGATCACCGGCACGACAATGAACGCTTGCGGCGCCGGGCCGTGCTGCCGCTCCAGTTCGTGCATTGACGCCAGCGCGCTCGCCGTGGTGCCGAGCATGAAGCCGCAGTATCCGGCTGACATCACCGCCGCCTCGTAATCGCGGCCCATCACGCGGAACGTCAGCAGGCAGAGCACCCACACGAGCGCCACCTGCGCCGCGAGCGCCGCGGCAACGGGCAGCGCCAGGTTCGCCAGTTCCCACAGCCGCAACCCCAGCAGGGCCATCACAACGAAGAACGACAGCGCCACGTTACCCATCATCGAGATGTGACGGTTCGAGAGGCGCAGCATGCCGAAACGATCGTCCATGTTCCGGATCGCCGCCGCAGCGAGCATCGCCCCGATGTATGCCGGCAACACCACTCCGGCACGCTCGATCGCCGCGCTGATCAGCGATCCGATCCCCATGGCTGCCGCTACCGCAACGGCATTCGGCAGTAGCGCCGTGTGGTGCGTGTCGTGGTCGTGTCCATGTACGGGCAGAACCGCGTCCGCTTTCAGCTTGTGCCGCCTGATCATCCGGCCGCCCACGAAGCCACCCAGGAGGCCGGCGATCGTGATGCCGAACGTCGCGCACGCGAGTCCGACGGTGCTAGCGGCGGCGACGCCGAGCTTTTCGAAGGTCGGTCCGAAAGCGAGTGCGGTTGCCGGACCGCCCGTCAGCGCCGCGGATCCTGAAATAACACCGAGCAGCGGATCGAGGCCGAACAGCATCACGACGCCTGCCCCGAGGACGTTCTGCAACACCGCCCCGGCGGTCGCCAGCAGCAGAAATACGCCGCCAAGCCGGCCTGCGTCCTTCAGCAACCCGAAACTCGCCTCCAGCCCGATGGTGGTGAAGAACGCGATCATGAGGAAGTCGCGCAGAGTGAGATCGAATTCGAAGTTCACCACCCGCCCGCGCATCAGCGCGATGGCGACCGCATACACTAAGCCGCCCGCAATCGGCGCGGGGATGTTCAGGCGTTCCAGAACGGGGATGCGGCGCGTCAGCCACTC
>DATMXS010000206.1:0-33077 GCA_035561355.1 Bryobacteraceae bacterium
GGGGTTCGCGATCTGCCATTGTGGTGCCGGAACGGAGGCCGGCAGCGGCAGATGCTACATCAAATTCGGCGCGGTCCGGTCGGGAACAAAAGCACAAAAACGCCTGGAACGCCTGTTGGATGCCTGCGAGGTGCTGGCCGGGGAGCGCGGTCTTGACCGCCTGGTAGCCGGAATGAACCTGGAGCGGACGCGGGCCTACGAAGCGTTGGCGGATCGGGGATTTCGAGCGGAAATGCAGGGTGTGGCGATGAAACGGCCGAACGAGCCTGGGTACAATCGGCCAGATGCGCACGTCATCGACGACTGGCGCTGAGAGACTACTTTCCTGGCAGCTTACATCCCTGCCGGGAGCCCCGGGGTGCTGATCCATTCAACTCGTGCGCAACCGCCAGCTGCCGAATTGACGCTAGGCGAACACGTCCCCTTTGCGTCGGAAGCGTGGACGCGCGTTGCCCTACGGCTGCTTTGCCGGAGAACCACGCCGAATCCACAAGAACCTTCCATCGACCGGCTCGCTGCTTTCTCCAGACTGCAAGGTGCTGGCCCGAACCATCCGGCATACGCCACGTTCCAGTCGTAATGCCCACAGTTCCAGACTGAGTTACCGCAACGCTCTCCGTTTTCCACGTGAGCGAAAAACCGGGTTGCGCGAACAGTTCGGTCCACATGGCACGAATGGCTGAGGCCCCTCGGGCGGGAGGCATCACCGATCCTGCCGTCATCGCCTCGTCGTCGTATATGCGCGAGGTGGCTTCGATGGATTTGGAGCCGATCGTGTTCGCCGATGCCTCGTCCGCAGCACACAGGGCAAGCTCTTCACAGGCGGGAACCAATTGTGGCGAGGCCTGACTCGACCCGACGCCGAGCGTAGCAAGAGAGATCGCTAATAGCAGAGTGTTCACGCGCCTCGTCCCGCCGCGATGGTCCGCTCCACTCTACATCGGCAAGCGCGTACCGTAAAGGGCTGCGCGAACTGCGCCCCGATCACATCTGCTCCCACACGACCCGCTTCTGCCCCGCCTCGCTCTTCTCGTCGAGGTCGTACAGCGCGATTCCACGACTCCTTGCCTTCAGGAACGCCCTTACCTCGCCTTCGGCGTATCGCTGCCGCGCGGTGAAGCTCGGGAAGCGTTTTCCACGGCTCGCCGCTTCGTCGGCGCGCTGCCGCGACAATTCCTCGTGGCGCTCCGGGATTTATGCGAAGCGCCTCGCGAACGGAAAGCACGAGCAACCATATAACCGGGAACGGCGATAATTCTACGCCAGGAGTTCGTGGTGTCTTTAACGGTGAACGGGTTGGGGACGATTCCCTCGTATTTCGCGAGGTGCCGACACCAGAGCGGACTGGCGGAAAGGGCAAGAGAGTGATGCGACTTCCAAACATCGTGAGTACGCGCGTGCTGACGCTCACTGCAATGGCGTTGGCCAGCGCGGGCCTGGGCCTGGCCGATGATGGGTGTACCTTGAGGACGCTTCGCGGCACATATGTGTTCGCCGCGACAGGGTACAACATTGTGTCTGGTGTAGCGCAGCCGAAAGCGATCCTTGAGGTGATCGTGTTCAATGGAGATGGCACGTTGACGGTCCCGGCCGCTACGGTCAGCATCAACGGCACGATCAGCCGATCGTCCCAAGGCAGCGGGACCTACACCGTCGATTCGGAATGCCGGGGCACGCTCGCGTTTGTCGGGGGCCCGAGCTTCGACGTTGTGACCTCGCGAGCGGGGAAGCAACTTTGGATGATTCAGACGAACCCCAACACTGTGCTTCAAGGGAGAGCCACCAGGACCAGCCGCACCGACGAAGACGATTGATAACCGTCAGCGCCGCCCGCGTCTCGATACGGAGCGGCCTTCGCGCTAGGTCCGGCGTTCAGCAGCCGAGACCGCTAGAGGCATTACCGAGGGGCGCATCGGAGCGAGTTCTCTTCTTCTCGCGCCGGGGCCAATCCATACCTTTATGGAATTTGCCTGTGCCTCTGTCGCCGGCTCCTGTTGCTTCAGCTTTGGATGCTCAGACCAGGAGCAGGAACTTCCTAGTAGTCGGAATTTCCTAGTTCCTGGATTCTGCGTGCAGCGTTGGTTGAGGCCGTCTGTAGGATAGGCTTTCTTCTCCTGCGGCGAGGCCGGGCTGATGCCCGTGCAGCTGCTGGTCTGACTGGTTGGAAGAAGGGTCTTCGGGCTGGGTCCGGCTTCTAGGCCGTTGGGACATTCGGCGGGAAGCGGTGCAGCTCTCTCAGTCTTCGCCGCGCGGGCGATCTAAGCCGTGCACATAAGCCAGAAAGCAGGATTTCTTACTTGTCGGATTTTTCTAGTTCTCGGAGTTTCCGAGTTCCTGGATTCCCCGAGTTGTCGGACTGCCTAGTTCCTGTATTTACTTGACAGGCTTTCTTCTCCCGCGCTCCGGAGTCCTACTCTAAGTCCGCCTGCAATGGCTCGTCGAGCTTGCTTGACCGCGGCGCCGGCAGCCCATAGACCGACATGGCATCCGGGGTCTGCAAGTAGCTTCGCGGCCGGAGCCCCCAGGCTGCCGTTCGCCTAACGGAAATTGTCGACGAGCATTAGTTCGGTCACTTCGTAGTCCGCTTGCGCGTACAGCAGCGAGCGGCTGTCGGGAGACACGGCCACTCCGTATCGAAGGGGTTTTGCAGGCTCGGCCAGGCGCTCGGTCGTCCCGCTCCCGATGTCGAACCACTGGAGAAGAGGCCCGATGGGATGGAGTCCCGGGCGGTAGAATTTGAACGCCACGCCAGTTTGGCTGACGCTGTAAGCGTCCACGAAGTCGAGTACCTTCTCCTCCGCGCCCTCCGCCAGCGGCATCCTGTATAGGTGGTTTTCGCCGGGGCCGCTAACGCGCAAAAAGAATAGATATTGGCCACCCGGCGGGACCCCGGGTACGCGCCCTCCTCGCGCCGTGACCCGAATCGGATCGCCTCCCGCAGGCGCGATTTTCCAGATTTCAGCGGTGCCGCTGCGGTCCGAGCTGTAGTAAATTGCGCGACCGTCTGGCGACCAGGCGAGGTATCCGCTGTGTTCCGAGCCGCGGACGAGCCGGGGCGTCGCGCCTGGGCCATCGATCAGGTAGATCGACGAGCCCTGATTCCCCGGGGCAGTGAAAGCGATCCGATGGCCGTCGGGAGCCCACCGCGGACTGCCGAGGCGCGGCTGTTTCATGGATGTCCACTGCGCTGCGTTCCTGCCGTCCGCATCCGCGACCCAGATCTCGCCGAAGCCCGTGCGATCCGAGATGAAGGCGATGCGCTTGCCGTCAGACGAGTACGCGGGCTCGTAACTCCAATGTGGGGACGAGATCAACCGCTGCGCGGTGTTGCGCTCGCCCAGTGCGTATCTCCATATGTTCACTGATTCGAAGTGCCGCGTATAGGCGAGGTGCGCATGCCCGTCCGGAGCCGTCGCGATCGAGGGATGCCAGCCGTAGGCTCCGGCCGCGGGCAGCCGCTGGGACGGCCCGGGGCTGCGGACATCGATCCTCGCCAGGTAGGTCGAATCCATTGTTCCGGAGGAGAAAACCAGCGTGCGGCCGTCCGGCATCCAGGCGGGACTTGTGTTCCAGCTGGATCCGGTGCTCAATCTGCGGACCTCGCCGGCAGGTGCGAACGACGCGGAAAGGTCGAGCACGCACAGTTCGGACACTCCCCAGGAGACGCGCCGGCTGAATGCGAGCGTCTTCCCATCGGGCGAGAAGGCCGGAGCCGAGTCGGCCAGGATTCGGGGACTCAGTCCACGAATTTCACCGGTAGCAAGGACGATTCGCAACAATTCGTTTGATTTGCCCGGCTCCTTCCAGCCCGAAACGATCAGCGATTCGCCATCCGGAGCCCAGGTGAGAAAGGGGCCGGCGCGAGACCAATCCCACGAAAAGTCGCCCTGAGTATGCGCGACCGACCGCTCAACGCCGCCCAACGCGGGCACGATCAACACGCTTGCCCGATTGGGCCCTGCGTACCGGAGAAAGGCGATCTTCATACCGTCGGGAGACCATGTCGGGCTGTAGTCACCTGCGGGGTCGCTGGTCAGTCGTAATGGCCGCCCGGCCGATAACGGCGAGACATAAATATCGAAATTGTCCTCGCCCTCGCCATTCCAGGTATAGGCGACATGCCGGCCATCCGGCGAGAACCTCGGCTGCATCGCGGCACCGGGATAGCCGGTCAGGGGCTTGGCATCAAGCGTCTCGGCTTCTCGGCTGCCGGTCAGTAGGAGGCCGGTGAACGGAAGGGCGGCGGCCGAGAGCAGCACCACGCCGAGGATTGCAGAGCGCCGCAGCCGCTGACTGGGTGCTCGCTGTGCGCGTCTTGCCCTCCATTCGTCCAACTCTCGTTTGGAGGCGTAGACCGAAGCCGATCGGCCGTGTGGCTCTCGGTGCACAGGCAAACCGTCGCGCTTTTCCCAGCGTGTGATGGTACGAACGTCGCGGCCGAGGTAGTTCGCAATCTCCTTCCACGACTCCACCCGATCTTCCTCGGAGTGCCTCGGGCGGATGACGTGATGCCAGCCCCGGTCATCCATTTCACATTCCGGATCCGATTCTACATCGGGCCGCGTTTCGCGGCAAGCAAAACGTAAGTAAAACGTAAGTCTGTTCATCCCGGCACGGCCATCACCGGACATCTCAGGGCACGCCCGGACATGGCTGCGCGTCTTCAGAAGTGCTGTTGACAGACACGACCCGAGCGCCCACTATCTGGGACAGACTTGCGAATCGGGACCTCACCGGCGAGATCATCAGAGGCCCTTTGGTGTACGCTGCCAGGACGCATACCGGTAGCCGGGCCAAATGGCTGTAGGTCCAGAATGCGCTGGGCGCAAGTCCGACCGACGCGACTGTTCCGACTTGCTTCAACGTGCCGGCGAAGACGAGCTGCGGAAAGTAGCCGCGGAGGAGTATCTTGGCCATCGACATGATTGTTGTTGTGGAACGCGCGCCCACCGTGTCGCGCGCGATTCAGCAGGCGCTCTGGCGTGATGGGTATTCGGTCGCCTCGGTGGGCAATGGTCAGGAGGCGGCGAGAACCCTAGCCGAACTAAACGGCCGCACCGTTCTGCTGGTTGTCGATCTCGAGGCGGTGCCGGACGGCGCAGGCACCCTTCGCCAGGTCAGCCGATTGCGTTCCGGTCTCAGGATTCTCGCGACTTCGACTTCGCCCACCCCGGCCCAGGTGGTTGAGGCGATCCGCAACGGCGCTACGGACTACTCTGAGAGACCGCCCAGCCGCGAGGTGCTTGTCGAGCTGGTTCGGTCGGACCCAGTACAAGGCCGTGTTGCGGCCGGCCGCTCGGCCGGCCTGGGCGAGGAGTTCCTTTTCACAGACCCGAGCTTCGGGGCCATCCGGACTATGTTTCCTCAGATGGCGGCTTCAGATGCTCCAGTGCTGCTACGGGGCGAGAGTGGTGTCGGGAAAGAAGTGCTGGCCCGGGCGATTCATGCGCGTTCGGCACGTGCCGACCGGCCTTTCGTCAAGCTGAACTGCGCAGCCTTTCCGAGTGAGCTGCTGGAGAGCGAGTTCTTCGGTTACGAGCGCGGTGCGTTCACGGGGGCTGTCAAGAGCACGCCGGGGAAGCTTGAGGTGGCCGAAGGCGGCGTCGTCCTGCTCGATGAGATCGGCGACATGGACGTGCGCTTGCAAGCTAAACTCCTGCACGTCTTGCAGGATGGCGACTTTCAGAGGCTCGGAGGAAGCGAACGCATCCGGCTCGATGTGCGCTTCATGGCCGCGACCCACTGCGACCTGGAGGCGGCGATCGCTCAAGGCCGCTTCCGGGAAGATCTGTATTACCGCCTGAACGTGATCGCAATCCGGGTTCCGCCCTTGCGGGAACGCAAGAGCGGACTGCCGATGCTGGCGCGCCATCTCCTTGAGAAGCACTCCGGCCCCAATGCAACTCCGCCGCCGATCACGCCGGCGCTCGAGGCGGCCCTGCTGGAGCATTCCTGGCCCGGAAACGTCAGGGAACTCGAGAACGTCATGCGGCGGTTGCTCGTGTTCCGCGATCCGGATGCGCTAGTAGCCGAAATAGCCTCCGAGGCGACGGTGTCAGCGGCCAGGGAAGGCCCTAATGTCGCAACACTTGGGCAGGAGTGCCTAAGCCTGTCCTATCTGCGATCGTGCCAGGACGCGCAAGAGCGCGAGGCGATTCTGCATGTTCTTGAGTACACGTATTGGAACCGCCGCAGGGCCGCGCAGATGCTGAGCGTAAACTACAAACAGCTGTTGTATCGGATGCGGCAGCTCGGCTTAGGCACCGGCGGGCACCAGGACGCCAGCCGCAACTTCCCCGCGGCTACGGAGCAGGCCTGCCCCGGCGTGCTCAGCATTACGGTCCAATCGCTCTCAAAGCGCTCGAAACGCTCCGAGAAGGTCTTGGCCTCATGAGGACGTCGGCACGGGCGTCCGGAACAACACACACGCAAACAACCTCAGTTTCGGGCAATAGGGCATTTCGCGTGCCACGCAGCCCCGCATTGCACCTCAACGTCGCACGCCGCGCGCAGCCGGCTTCCTGGATGAATGTGATGCTAGAGTCAGGGCAGCGCCGGAAACAGCCATTGGAAATGCATAGCATGAGCCAATTTTGCAGCGTTCACATCTTGGCTTCCGACAGCGGTCATTCTCATAATCGCCCGATCCTCCTCTCTAAGCCAAGGCCAGTATTGAGAAATCAAGATGCGTCTCATAGAATCGCGGCGACACTCGCGTATTTCAGTCGAATGTCTACGCCCAATTGCCGACGCAGCCGGTGAATACGGTTTCGCTTCGATTGCGATGTATTTCGGGCACCCCGTTCGGCTCTTCCATGCCCGGGTGGCGGAGTGAAATTGGCCATGAATTTGAGAGTGCGCTGGTTTTCCGCCGCTCCAGCCCTGTTGCTGGCCGCGCTTCTTCAGTCTCAGGAGACTGCTTCCGAGCTCCTCCGATCGAGCGTGCCTGCGGCGCCCTGGGGCGACAGCGCCGGCGGACCGCGCGCGGCGGTGCTCGTCGTGGCCTTCTTGGGCATCACTCCGCCGCCGCTCAGTCCGGCCGCATCCCATGCATCTCGTGCCTTCCCGAGCGGCTCGCAAGGCCAGCGCCCACAGGAACACGCCCGCACCGCTCCCGAGGGGGACAGCGACATCTTCGGCCGGTTCAACCTCGGCGCGGCCTATGGCTGCGACGAATCGTATGAACTGCGCGACGCTGCGATAGCAGCGGCGGAGCCGCAGGTCGACTTGACCCGATACAAGGGCCTGCTAGTATTCCCGCCGGACTGTGCCTCCGCGGACCTCCGCTCACCCGGGTGGGCGGCATTGATCTCGGCATCGCCGTGCGCGCGGGATTGCGTCCCTAGCGATTCGGCCCGGGACGCTTCGGACGTCTGCGGAGCTGCGATGGTCAGTGTTGAGGTGGGGGGCGGCGCGGCGGCCGCGACCGATTCAGAGTCCGATCAGTACCAGGCCGCGCTTGCGGCCCCGTCCACTCCCGCCGCGATTGTCACGGGCGAAAAGACCACCTCGCAGTCAGCCGTGAGCACCACGGTTTCGGTCCGGCAGTTCGGTGCAAAGGGGAACGGTATCGCTGACGACTACAGTGCCATGAAGGCAGCCGCAGAATACATCTGCAAGGTCCCCAGTGGAACGCTGGTTTACCCGCCCGGCGTCTACCGGATTCGCCGCTACCGGATTCTGAGCGGCCCGCGGCGCAACGACGTCGCGAACATCCGCTACAACGGCTGCAACGCAGTGCGCATCGTGGGGCCGGGCGCGAAAATCGACGTCGCCGGGAGTTTCCACCGTTCCGCCGATGTGGTGCAGGGCCCGTACGCCATCAGCTACTCGGTTGGCGTCATTCCTTTTGAAATGCTGAACTCTTCGAATTTTACTATCGCCGGCTTTGAGTTGGACGGCAACGTTGACGAGATGACTCGCGACCCCGGCGTCATCGAGGGCGGCAATGCGGGAATCTTGACGACCAACTGCAAGAACTACTCAATCGAGGACGTGAACGTTCACCACTTTCACACTGACGGCATCACTTTAGGGGGGAACAGTACCATTGGCGATCAAGGAGCCTTACTGAAGAATGTCACGGCGGCAAGCAACGCTCGCCAGGGACTATCCATCGTTCAGCTCCGAACCGCGACGATCTTGGATTCTCGCTTTCTCAGCACAGGCAAGACCGGAGGGTACGGCTATCATGAGCCGGCCGCCGGCGTCGACGTGGAACCGCAGCGCATCCCACCGGCCGAGGACGTTCGAACGGGCCTGCTGAGCTTCGAACGTTGCCGTTTTGAAGAGAACCGGGGACCACAGTTCATATCCACGTGGCCCGACCGCGTCGAGACGATCTCGGTGAAGGACTCGTACGTAAAGGCGACGCTGCCGGACGCTTCTCCTGTCGCCTTTCTTAGCGTCCCGGCGAACGGCGTTGTGTCCGGCACCACATTTGACCTTGGTCTCCGAAATTCGGTGGCGCTAGCGCCGGTCAAGAAGGACCTGTACCCGCATATCGTGAAGCTTACATATACCGGCAACACCTTCAACCTGCAAAACAAGCAGGGCATCGCAGCTGCCGTTGAGCAAGCGCCAGTTGACTTCCTGGCGAACAGCGTCCGCGTGGTTTCTTCGGCTCAGGACACATCCATCTTGGGCCTCTATTACCTGGATCGCGTCGAGGCAAACACGTTCTTTTTCGCCGGTTCGGGCTACCTGGGCGCAACCGGATCCGAACCGTGGGCAATCGTCTACGCCAAGGTGAAATCGATCCAGCGCAACGTATACTCGACGGACTTATCCGGATCCCGACAGTACAAGACTGTGTACTACGGCAGCGGCATGACCGTAGCCGGCGAGACGTTCCAGCCAGTCGCAAACTTCGTGCCGCTGAAGTACGTTCAGTGAAGCCAGAGGGCCGCGTGGCTGTCCAGTTCAGTTGAGCGGGAACATGCTCACGCTGGCTGCTCGCTGGGCTCGCCCGTAACCGCGTTACTCGCCTCCGCCCTGTGCGCTAATATCCGTGCTGGTACTCCAATCGCGGTCGCATACGGGGGCACGTCCCGCGCGGCGAATGAATTCGCGCCGACCTGCGCGAATGCACCGATTGAAGTTCCGGGATTGCAGAATGCCAGGGTAGAGATGACGACGCCCTCACCCAATACGCATCGTGCCCCGACGACCGCGTTGGTCAGCACGATACAGCCGTCCCCGAGCGTCGCGCCGTGACCGACACCCGCGCGGAAGTACAGGAGACAATGATCGCCGACGCGCGCGTTGACGTCGACGAGTGCGAACGGCAGCATTATCGTGCCCGGGCCAACCGAGCTCGTCGCCGAAAGCTCCGCCGAGTCGTGAACGAGCGTTGCGAACTTCGCCCCGCGCGCCTGCAACTTGCGGCTGATCGCGAGGCGCTGCGCCGGGTTACCAACCGAGCAGACGAAAATGTCTTCCGGTTCAGGCCAGTAGTCCTCAGGCGTTCCGATAATGGGCGGCATGCCCGCTTCCGGCCATTGCCTGCGGTGTGAATCCAGAAATCCGCCGACGTTCAGGTTCGGAAACCAACCGCAGATCTCCCGCGCCAGATCGCCGGCGCCAATCATGATCAAACGCTTTCCGTTAATGTCCGTCGTTGCTTTGTCCATCATGACTGTATCCTAGAAACTCGTCGCATGTGGTATGTCCTGGTTTGCTGACTCCGGTTCTCGAAAGCACCTTGCCGACCGTCAGCAGAAGAATTTTCAGGTCGAGGGCGAAGCTCCGGTGCCTGAGATACCAGAGGTCCTGCTCGAAGCGTTCGCTCCACAATGCCGCGTTCCGGCTCGTGACCTGCGACCATCCCGTAAGCCCTTGTGGAACAGAGTGGCGGAGTCGTTCGTGCGCGGCATACCGCGGGATGTAGATGTCGAGTAGCGGCCGGGGACCGACAAAGCTCATTTCCCCCCGCAGAATGTTCCACAACTGAGGCAGCTCGTCGAGGCTCGACCTGCGCAGGACCCGACCGAGCCTGCCGAGCCGCTGCTCGTCGCGAACCGCTCTCGGATCGCCGCCGGGCGGCGGTGCCATGGTCCTGAACTTGTAAAGAGTGAACAGGCGCTCCCCGTCACGCACCCGCTTTTGCCGGAATAAAACCGGCGGCCCGGAGGAGAGGCGGATGGCAACGGCCACCACGAGCATCAACACAATCGCCGGCGGTCCTGTCGCTAGCAACAGTAGAATGTCAAAAAGCCGCTTGCCGAAGCGCGTATACATAACCGCTTCAGTCCCTCCTTGTCGTGCGTCCGAGCACTTCCTCGTAGAGAGCTGCGTGGAGTTGAATGAGCCGGTCACGGCCATAGGCCCGAATCCGCTGAAACCCGTTGCGAGCCTTTAGCGCGGCATCGTGCGGCTCATCGATCACTCTGGACATTGCGGCAGCGAGCGCGTTCACGTCGCCAACGCCGACCAACACGCCCGCGTCAGGCTCAAGCAGATCGGCGGTCCCTCGGGTACGCGTCCCAATCACCGGCACACCCAAACTCATCGCCTCCATAACGCACATTGGCAAACCCTCTCGCCCCGAACACAACAGCACCGCGTTCGAGGCGAACATCAGGAGCGGTACGTCGCGCCGGAACCCCAGGAATCGCGCCTGGGACTGCACGCCCAACTCACTCGCGAGCCGCTTCATCGCCTCCAGCTTCGGGCCCGTTCCGGCGAACAGGAGGCGCACCTCCGGCCTGCCGAGCCTCGCCAGCGCCCTCAGCGCGTCCGCCTGCCTCTTGTTGCCGGTAAACTCGGCCGCCATGGTGAAGACAGGATCGCGCGCCCCTATATTCAGATCCCGGCGGAGGTCGGCCACCTGGTCGTGACTCAATGAGTTCGGATCGAAGCGGCGGGTATCCACTCCGACCCCGGGCAAGAATCGGACGCGATTCTCATGAACAATGCCGAGGTCCTTCGCGGCTCGTTCGTCGGTGCGATTGATCACCACAAGATAGTCCGTCCAGCGCCCCGCCAGTCTTTCCAAGCCTGCGAACACTGAGTTCGACAAGCGAGCGCCGTACGGATGGAAATGAAAGCCGTGCGCGGTGTAAACGACGACCGGCCTGCTGCGCATCACATTTCTCAACGCGAAGCGAAGTACGAACGCCGCCACCGGAGTATGTACGTGCACAATATCGAAGCCGACATTCCCGACGGCCTGCCTCACCTCGGCAGGTGCCTTGAGCAGGTTGTTTGGAGCAAGCGGGTCGCGTGACCAGTCCACTTCCCATACAGCATCAAAGGCGTCCCGGCAGCCGTTCCGAGAGATGCCGTTCGCCATGGCATCGACCCGCCAGCCTTTCGTTTTCAAGTGCCCGGCGAGCTGGGGCAGGAATCCCTCGCAAGAGATCGCGACGGTTGTCGCGAAGAGAGCTCTAGGCACGTTTGCTGCCTTTCCCGGCCAGGTAATAGCCGACCGCCATCCAATGCAGTCCTGCTGCGCCGTAACTCAGCGGATTCGCCGTCATGGCGTTGATCGCCATTGCGGCAGACCACACCGCAATGAGCCTTCCGAGCGTACCCAACCCGATCAGCCCGACGCCTGTACCGATTGCGACGAGCGCGGCTGCCAGGAATAGCGGCCCGCCCTGGAGCAGGATCCGGACGAAATCGCTGTCGATGAATCCGCCAAATAAGAACTGCGGTTCGCCGAGCGTTCCCAAAGGCCGTTGCTGATAGAAGTCGACCGCACGCCGCCACGCATCGACGCGCCCGTAAGCGCTTTCATCCATTGCCACACCGCCGGTGACCACAGCCATCCCGCGTGCGAATCGCTGCCCTATGCGTAGGGGCAAGTAGTCCGTTCCCCAGACTGCCGAGACGAACGTCAGTGCAATGACTAGTAGCAGCAGCGATGCAAGCGCCAGATCCAGCGTCGGGCGGCGTGACGGGTCTCTCGAGAAAGCCAGCGAGACCAGCCACACCGCGACAGCGAAGATAAGAGCTAGGAGGGAGCCGCGGGATTGGCTCAGGAGCAATGTGCCGAACGCGGCCAAGAGCGCAACGGCACGCAGCGTGCCCCGAAGTCCGTAAGCGGCGCCCCAGAAGGCGATCACCGCCCAGAATCCGAGGTTGTTGGGATTGACAAACGTGCCGACGCTGCGACCGGTGATCAGGTAGCGCTCGCTATAGGAGAGTTGAGTCGACAGGTCCCATTCGTACAAGAAAGTGAAGGTGTCCGCCGGCACCAGACCCTGCGTCCGGGCAAATTGAATCGATGCGAAAAGAAATTCCGCCAGGATCGCTACAAACAGGTACTTGGGGCCGACTCTTCGTACGGCCCCCCCCGAAGCCGCAAGCCATGAGCCGAAGATTAGGAAAGAAACACCCAACAGGCCCGGCACGACGGAGAGCACGGTCCTGAGCGGATACCCGGTGAATAGGAATCCGAGCACCGGCAGGAGGATCGCGATCAGGTGGTACGGCACCCACATCAGCCACCAGCCGGTTCGGTCGAGGAAACGCGTACCGCTGCGCTGGCGCGACAGGAGCACGAGTGCGGCCGCCAACACAATGACGACGAGAGGCATCACTTGCAGCACGCCGCGTCCGCCCGACGCCACAGTCAAAAAGATGCGTTCGGACAGGAGCACATACACGACTGTGCAGACGAGAATCACATGCACGCTACACATGCCTAGCCCTTTCGGCAATGGTGGATTCGATCGCATCGATCGTGTCGTCTGCCCTGCGTTGCCACGAGTGTTCCCGAACGACAGCATGGCTTCCACGCCGGCCCATTTCGGCGGCCGCTCCCAGGTTCGCTGTCAACCTGGCGACGGCACTCGCCAAGGCCCTGGGGTTGTCGGGCGGGATCACGATTCCGCAGTCGTTGTCAATTACGACTTCGCGCTGCCCGGGAAAATCAGTGACGATGACCGGAACACCGCAGGCGAGCGTCTCGAATACCTTCAGTGCGGAGAATCCAAAGCGCTGGCTTTGCCGCCGCGTGTTCTGAACGCTCAGACCGGCTATAGCGCCTCGGAGAATTCCCGGGATCTCGCGGTAGTTCCTCCCTCCCAGGCATACGACCGCACCGTTGAGCGCGGCCGCAGCTTCCGCTTTAGGCCGCTCGACGCCATCCCCCACCAGCACCAGCCGCACAGACCGCGGCCACTCCGGCAAGCTCACGGCCGCGAGCATCGTTTCCAGGCCCTGCCACGGTGACATCGCTCCGACGAAGACAACGTATCGTTGCCCGGCCAATTCTCTTGCCGGCTCGCCCGGATGGAATAGCTCCGTATTTGCACCGTTCGGCACGACCGTGATGGACGCGCCCCTCGCCATGGGCTGCAACCATTGCCGCAGCTCGCTGGTCACCGTGATCACGCCGTCAGCCATCCGCAAGCACAGCCGGCAGATGCCACGGATGAAGGGAGACAGGGGCCAAAGCCGCGGATAGATCAGCCGCAGGTCATCGAACGTTCCATTGACTTCCTGAATGACGGCGATGCCTTTCAATCTGGCCCACATCAAAGACGGAAGCGCCGCCGGATGGGCCCGTACGTATAACACCTCGGGAACCGGAGACGTTCGCCACAGGCGCATTTGCACCGGCCAATATGAGATGATTCTGCGCCAGAGTGAAGGTGCTTGCGACCCGGTGCCATAATCGGGCTCAAACAGACTGACCTGCCACCCCCTGCGCTCAAGTCCCCTGATGATCTCGGTCACGTGCGCATGGGAGGCCTGCCCTTGTCGGGTGACCTGAAAACACAAGTAAGACAACCGCCGCCCGGCGGAACCTGCCGGCTCCCCGGGGCGGGAATCGTCTTGCACAACGTTCGGCATCGGATCTCGTACTGCCACTTTCGTCACCTCACTACCCCGGGAAACCGCCTCCGGGCGAGTAAGGACGCAAGCGCCCGTGCGTCTCTCGCCTCATCAAACTCCGCCGTGGCGAACGCGTACCCGCCGACGTTCGGCCCCAGACGCCCCGCTCGATGCAGTTCGAATAGATTCCACAACTCCCGTACGAGCCGCTCGAGGTCGCCGAAGGCGATGTACGTCGTGTGCGGCAACGGGTAGGAGTAGAGAACGTGCCGGCCGAGCAGCAGGCCTTCCTGCACGGTCGCGCCGATCGAATCATGCTCTACCAGCCGCACTACGGCGCTGGCATTCGCATAAGACCGTTGCATGTCTGGCTGCCAACCGTGGAAGTGGAGATTGCGCAGCGGCGCGGGCGCCCAATGTCCCCGTCCGCCCACGACGTCGAACTCGATCATGGGCAGGCGTTGGGCCGCGTCGAAGATGGTTTTCCCACCGTAGAACCGATGTCGCGGATCCGGAATGTAGGTGAGAACTCGGAAGGTGCTATTCAGGGGCAGGATCTTGGGAGCACACACAGCCGATCCCGGCAAATGGATAAAATTGGCGTCAACTCCGGTAGCGGCGAGTTCGTCCACCAGCCAGGGTGCGTCGGCGATGTGAAGATCTCGTGCCGAACTGTCGTAGAAAGCGCGCCCAAGCTTCCTGGAGGCGAATTCCCTGGTTGTATTCAGGACATCCGTGCCGATCCAGTACATGGCGCCCGAAGCGTTGCGGTTCGACCGCCGCAGTGCATACCACACGGCATCGAAGACTCTCCCGCGCAGTGTAGCAGCGCCGGGGCGAAAGCCCACCCTCAGGAGAACGTCTGCGTTCAGCGCGTGAGTCAGGGCGCCCAACGCAGGCAGGCACTGTGGAAAGAACTTCGAGACGCTCAACTCTCCGCCAACGTATCGGTCTAGCCCGGATTGCAGCCGCTCGCACCAGGCGGGCTGCCCCAGTAGACAAACGCGGAGTCTCTTGTCCAAAGGCACCGGCGGGCTCACTCACGCTCTCAGGGCTTGTCTCAAGATCCGGTATCGCCATTCCAATGTTGCGCAGACACCCAGGAACATGCCGATGCGGGCGGACGTCTGCGGCAAACCCGTCCCGCTGACCAGCCACAGGAGCGGGATCAGGCTCAGCATCGCTGCGGCGACCGGACGCGCCACTATGCGCATAACGCCTCGCCATGACGTGTAGCCGGCCCGGAAAAACCGCTCCATCGTGAGGAGGGCCAGGAGGAACGCGGCGGCCCCGAGCAGCCCGACCGCACTTAGCGCCGAGCCAATCCGGGCGCCGACCACGATCGCGCCGACCTGCACGGTGCATTCCAACAACGAAAACAGCAGGGTAGTGCCTTGCCATTCCCGAACATTCAGCAGGTTGCTCAAGGGATTGCAGACCAGCCACAGCAGGTACCAGGGTGCCAGGATGCGTGCGTAGAGCCCGGCATCTCTCCACCTGTCGCCGAACGCTGTGCCGAACAGCGCGGGGCCGCCAAGTGCCACGATGCCGATCACCACTACCCCGGCCGCGAACATCCCCGTTGCCGTGCAGTGTGTCAGGTGCCGGATCTGCGCTTCGTCGTTTTTTGCCCGCGCCGCTCTCGCGAGTAACATCTGACCTACCGCCTGGCCGAGCATCGCCGCCGGCATTCCCAGAACCCGGGTGGTCAGGACAAACAGGCCACCGGCTGCCGGCCCAAAGAACCGCACCAGTAGAAGAACCGGCAGATGCGTACTCAGCGACGTCAGCAAACTTGCCGGGGAACTCAGGATGGGGAACTTCACGTACCTGCGCAAAGCCGCGGTCATGCACGGAACGCTCACTGCCTGGTACGCGAGATTGCGAGACGCGAATCGGGCCAGCATTAACACTCCCGTGGTCCGGCCGAAGGTCTCTCCCGCCAACAAGCCGAGTGCGCCCAGGCCTGTGGCCCCCACCGCGATTTGGGCGCCCACCATCCCGCAATTCTGGGCCACGCGGGTGCGGGCGATAATTTCGAATGCCTCATGACGCAACGCCCAGGCGCTGAGCACCTGGTATGCGCTGCCGGCCACGAAAGCTACCGGAATAAGCCACAGATATGGCTCCAGGCGAGGGCATTTGAGCCAATCGACAATCCAGCGCCCGAAGAGCGCGACGGCTAAGCACACGGCCGCGCCCATCACTGCCACGATCAGGAGGCCCGCCGCGACCAGATTCGCGGCGTCCTCTTCCCGATCGGGAAGGGGAACGGCGACTTCATAGCGCCATGCGCCGACCGTGGTCAGCAGGGAAACAAGTGATACGAAAATCGCGAGCGTACCGAAGGCTTCGGGGTCATACAGCCGGCTGAGAACGGGCGAGCAAGCCACCACCACTGCAGCGCCTAGCCCGGCGCCGCCGGCGAGCACCAAGGCACTGCGGAATGCGCGTCCGGCTGGTGGTGTTCGCTTTGTACTGAAGCGTGGAATGCTGGTCCGCATCGGTAACGTCTAAATCGCGTCCTGCGATTACTGACCGACGAGAGTGCCCGATTGCACTGTCGCTTCATGACCGCTTAGCCGAAGTGCGTACTGCATTTCGCTCTTCCGGCGCCTTCCGTCCACTGGCTCGTTCCCTTCCGTCAACGCACGCCGAAGCATGTCGGCGCTGGGATTGTACTCGGGCACGATATCTTTGATCCTGAGAAGGAGTTCTGTGACGTCGCGTGCGGCGCAGATGCGCCGCAGGGCCTGAATATGCGTTCTTACTTCGTCATAGGAAAGACAGGGTCCCACAAACGTCTTGATCTTGTCGTGGCGCGTCGGAACCGTGGATTCCTCGAGCAGTTGCAACTCCTCGTAAAGCTTCTCGCCCGGGCGCGCTCCGGTAATCTCGATCTGGATGTCTTTGTCGGGCTGCAGCCCCGATAGGCGAATGAGATTGTTGGCTAGGTCGAGGATCTTGACGGGCTCGCCCATGTCTAGGACGAAGATCTCGCCGCCCCGGCCCGCCGTCGATGCGAGCAACACCAACTGCGCAGCTTCCGGGATGGTCATGAAATAGCGCTGCATCCCGGGATGCGTAACTGTTAGCGGTCCGCCGGCCGCAATCTGCCGCTTGAACAGCTGCACAACGCTGCCATTGCTGCCGAGCACATTGCCAAAGCGCACCGATACGAACCGGGTGGTCCTGTTTTGCATCGAGTTCACGGCGAGTTCTGCGATTCGTTTCGTGACGCCCATCACGCTGGTCGGACGCACTGCCTTGTCGGTTGAGATCATCACGAAATCTTCGACGTCGGCCTGTTCGGCTGCCAACGCTGTCCCGTAGGTGCCGAGGACGTTGTTTTCGACGGCCTCGAAGATGTGTCCTTCCATCATCGGCACGTGTTTGTAGGCGGCTGCGTGGTACACGATCGAGGGCCGATGATGCTCGAGCACCTCCCGGATGCGGCGCGCGTTCTGAATGCTTCCGATCTCGGGACAGAACGGCACTGCGGGGAAGTTCGCCTTCATCTCGAGTTCGAGCTCGAACAGTGGCGTCTCCGCGATGTCGTATGCGATCACCGACCTCGGGCCGAACCGTGCGATCTGGCGGCACAATTCCGAGCCGATCGAGCCGGCGGCACCGGTAACCGCCACCACCCGGTTGTGGATCTTTTCACGGATCCCGGCCTCCGCGACCCGGACGGGGGTGCGGCCGAGCAGGTCTTGAGCGGCAACCTCCCGGATCTGTGTGACCAAACCTCGCCCGACGATGACCTCTCCCAGGCTTGGAATGGTCTTGAAGGACACACCTGATTCGTGGCAGCGCCGCAAAACGTCTCCGATTTGCGCACCGGACGCCGAGGGGATTGCGATCAGCACGGTGTCGATCAGGTGGCGTTTCGCAGTACTGCCAAGGCTGGCGCCGCTGCACAAGACCTTCGTACCGTGAATGAGCAAGTGGGCCTTCTGCGGGTCGTCGTCGGCGAACCCGACAATCTCGTAACCCAGGCTGGGATTCTGCCGGATTTCATCCAGCAGCGACACACCCGCGTTGCCTGCACCATAGATGAGTGTCCGCTCTTTGCCTTGCGTATTCCCGTTCAGCGTCGGGAAGTCCGCGATAACCCGCACAGCCACCCTGGCGCCGAGAGTCACGACAAAGCAGAGCACCAGGTCCAGTAGGTAAATGGACCGGGGAAAGCCCGCGGGCGCTACGCGCAGGATGATCGCGACACTGACCAGCGTGCCCACGAGATTGCCAGCCGCGAGCCGCTTCAGGTCGTAGATGCAAGCGAATCGCCACCAGTCCCGATTCAGTCCGGCGAGCGCGAACACGAGCGATTTCGCCAACGCCCATACGATCAACGCGGTCTGCCAGTGACGCCGGTAAGCAGCGGGGATTTCCAGTTCAAAACGGAGGAGAAAAGCGAGCGTGCCGGCTGCAACAATCAATGCCAACTGGACTGCCAGTGCGATCGGCCGGTGGTGTCGGCTCAGGGATTTGGCGGTTCTGATTAAGAGTTTCATATGGGAAGTCCGAGGCGTTGCCGGGCCGCGGTTCAGGCCGCAGCCGACACCCTCAACTCACTCATTTCGCCTGCTCCGGCGGCTTTTCTGACGGCGTTCACCACTCGGAGCTGTTGGGCTTCTGTGAGGCTGCTTGAACTCGGCAGACACACACCTCGCCGGAACAGGTCCTCTGCAGTCTCTCCGCCGAACCGCTCCGCCCGGCGGTAGAGCGGCTGAAGATGCATCGGCTTCCATACCGGCCGCGATTCAACATTCGCGTTTTCGAGCGCTTGAACGAGTGCGTCCCTGCTGCAACCGAACCGGGACTCGTCTATGACAAAACAACTGAGCCAGTTGGTGTGCACACCATTGGAGGCTTGCGGCATCAGCTCGATGCCGTGCAGATCACAGAACGCGGCGCGGTACCGGAAGGCTACGGCCCGGCGCTGCTCGACGCGCAGTTCCAGCACTCGCAACTGCCCGCGTCCTATGCCCGCAAGCACGTTACTCATGCGGTAGTTGTGGCCCATCTCGGAATGCTCGTACCACGGGACCGGGTCGCGGGCGTGCGTGGCCCAGAACCGCGCCCTGTCAGCAAAGCTTCGGCGCGGTGAGACCAGCATCCCGCCGCCGGTGGTCGTGATGATCTTGTTGCCGTTGAACGAGAAGGTGCCCACGTCTCCGAGCGTTCCTGCCTGGCGGCCCCTATAGGAAGCGCCCAGAGCTTCAGCCGCGTCCTCGAGCACCGGAACACCGTACCGGCCGCAGATTTCCAGGATCGGGTTCATGTCGGCACATTGCCCGTACAGGTGGACGACGATTACAGCTCGCGGCAGCCGGTTGCGGCGGGACTTCTCACGGAACGCATCCGCCAGGATGTCGGGGTCTAGATTCCAGGTCCGGCAATCGCTGTCGAGAAAGACCGGTTCCGCGCCCAAGTAACGGATTGGGTTCGCGGTCGCGACGAAGGTCAATGTCGGGCAGAACACTTCGTCACCCGGCCGTGTGCCGAGCAACCGCAGCCCGAGGTGGATGGCGGCCGTGCCGCTCGCGAGCGCCACGGCGGGGAGTCCGACGAGCGCCTGAAATTCCCGTTCGAACGCGGTGATATGGGGGCCTACAGTCGAAAGCCAGTTGGAGGCAAAGGCCTCCGCGACGAACTGCTCTTCACCCCCGCCCATGTGCGGGACCGACAGCAGGATGCGATCAGTAGCGAGTCGTCCCATTTCGATCACATCGGGCAGCCGTGGCATACCCACGTGCGTAGCGGCTAGTATTCTTGGGGTTCCAATCGTTCAGGACTGTCCCCAGCACTCTGGTTCGGTCCTGCAGCAGCCGTTGGGCTACCGCCCTGGCCGTCTCCCTGACCGTCGCGGCCGAGCGGACGACCAGGACCACGCCGTCTGCCAAACGCCCCAGAACGCGGGCATCCGGCACCTGGAGCATCGGGGGTGTGTCGATGATGACCTCGTCGAAGTCGCGGCGGGCGCGATCGATGAACTCCGCGACCCGCGGCGAATGGAGTGCGTCGGAGATGCTCGCCGGCTCCGATCCGGCCGATAACACGTACAGTTCCCGGTAATTCGTCCGGGTGAACGAAGTTGCGAGCCCCTCCGGCGGCGCGCTACCTGCGAGCACGTCGCTCAGTCCCCATTCATTCGGCAGGCCGAAGACCGTGTGTATCCTGGGCCTGCGCACGTCGCCGTCGATCAAAAGCACGCGGTGGCCCACCTCGGCGAGGGCTAAGGCGAGATTGGTCGCCAGCGTGGTCTTTCCCTCGCCGGAATGCGCGCTGGTGACGGCGATGACCCGCGGCCGATTTCCGTTATCCCCGAGGTAGAGAATCGATTCGAGCGTGGCGCGGAAGGACTCGGCCAGCAGCGACGGGCTGGCCTGCCAAGTCGCCAGCTCCAACCGGCTGCAAGTGCCATCTTCGTTTTCGGTTCGGAGCTTGCCCGCCCGGCTGCCGAAATAGGCCGCGAACTGCTTCCTCTCCAGCCGTGCGGAAGGAATGACACCCAATTCCGGAAGCTCCAGATGCAGCGGAGCGTCACCGGGTACCTGGATCGTGCGGTCGGCGCGCGCCCGCAGCACCACGAACCCACTTCCGAAGAAAAGCCCCGCGAGTAAGCCGAGCGCCGCGCTGGCGCCGTATTTCGGCTTCGACGGCCGCGCCGGCGGTCTGGCCGGATCGACCACACGGATGTTGCTCGCTCGCAGTGCTGAGGCCAGCCCGGCCTCCTTGACGCGCTGGAGCATCGAATCATAGAGCTGCCGGAGGGTGTCTACTTCGCGCTTTAGAAGGGTGTAGTGCGTTACCTTCGCGGCCTGGTCCGACACGACGCGTGCCTGCCTGGAATATTCCGCTGCGAGCAAGTTTTCGCGCCGAGTGGAGGAATCGAACTCGTTTCCGATCCGCTTCAATATGTTGGCGCGTTCGCTCTCCAGCGCCGATCGGAGCGTTTGACCCTGAGCCTGCACTCTCTTCACCGACGGGTGGTTCGGCGTCAAGGAGATCGAGAGCTCAGCAAGTTCCCTGCGCAATTCCGTCAGCTTCGCCTGGTAGTCCTTCAGCGTTGCGCTGTCCAGTACTTCGGGGAGCGAGTCGGCGGCGGCGCTGGCGACCAGCTCGTACCTCGATTGCTTAGCAACACGGTCGGCCTGGGCCCGGGAGAGTTCCTGCTGAATGTGGCGCAGCTTTTCTTCAGCCAGATTTTCCTTCTCCGAGGTGAACAGCAGACCGGAAGCACTAGCGTATGTTTGAAGCTGCGCTTCGGATCCCTCGAGTTTGACTTTCAAGTCCACGATCTGGCGGGTGAGCCAGTCGCCGGTCGCCTGAGCCGTCTGCCAGCGACCCTCCAGATTCTGCTCGATGAATTCAGCCGAGAGCACATTGACGAAGTCGCTGGCCAGCTTCGGATCGGCTGCCTCGTACAGCACTTCGACTATCCGCGTGTTGGCTCGGGTCCGGACCTTCAGATTGCTCGTGACGAGCGACAGCACTTCGTCGAGAGACGAACCCTGCGGCGGCCGGGAGCCCAGCGCCCGGCGCCAGCGCGAGAGCCGAGATGCCCCCTGTTCCCGCAGCAGCCGGTCCTTAAGCCCGAACCTTTTAATGGCCCGGCCGACCACTGCTTCGCTCTGAAAGATATTAACCTCCGTCTGCAGATCGTATTCCCCCGGAAATGCACCGTGTCCCGTTGCCGTGGGATTCACGTCCCGCATGTCGAGAAAATTGTCATTGAGAACCTGAACTTCAAGTAGTGCGCGGGCCTGATAGGCGGGTGTCTGCGCCCAGGCGAGCACTAGGGCGGCTGCGATGCCCAGCAACGCGCCGACCGCGAGTGTGCCTTTACGGCGCCGCAGGATCTCCCCATACTCGAGTAGCAGGCAAGGGATCTGTGTCGCTTCGTCGAGCTGCCGTAGATCTTCCTCCGGGCGTCGGCGCGCCGGCAAGTGGTCGGTATCTCGGCATTCGCTTCCAGGTTCCGGCACAAGCGGGTTTTCCATAGATCACCTCAATGACTTGCCCCTGCGTAAATGAGTGCGGCAACGCCGGCCGCAACCGTCGCGGGCAGGAACACCGTGGTGAAGGTCTTGCGGCTGCTCGTGGGAATGATCACGATATCTTCGGGACGCAACCCGATGTCTTCGGCCTTCCCGGCAAGAATCCGGTCGATGTTGATGGCAATCTGCAGCCGCTCCAAACGGCCGGGCACGGTCCGGAGAATCCGGGCCTTCTTCCCCCGTGCCGTCCGGCCCAGGCCGCCGGCGAGCGACAACGCTTTTAGCACCGAGGTCCCACGCTGCGTGCCTAGCGTGTACGAGCCGGCCCGCTGTACGTCGCCGACCACGTAAACCACGTTTGAGTTCGCCTGCGAGATCGAGATCAGGTCATAGGGCCTGATATCGATGTTCCCGCCCGGGTCCTTCCCGGTCAGGATCTCCTGGAGGTCGAGCTCTACGGTACTGATGTTCCGCGCAGGGTCGGCCGTCGCGCCGGCTACGGGGATGGTGCCATGCTCGCCCCGGCGCGCAATAGTGATGATCGCGCCCGCTGTCTCACGAGGGCCACCCGCCATCGAGAGGACCTCGGACAGCGTCTTGCCGCCTCGCAGCTGGAACACGCCCGGTTCGGCGACGGCGCCGACGACCGACACCGGCTGACTCTGAAAATCCACCACCGTGACGGACGCCAGAGGATCGTGGAAGAAGTTTTTAAGCCGCTCGTTCAGCTCTGCCTCGAGCTGCTCGACCGTCATTCCCTTGGCTTGGATGCGGCCGATCAGCGGCAGCGTAAGGGACCCATTGGCGCCGATCGACACCGGTTTTGCGAAAAGCTCACCGGTTTCCGGCGCGGAAATCTGAATCTGATCACCCGGCCCGGCAACGTATGCCGCAATCGGCCGCGGAGCTTGCGCGAACACAGCCGATGTCAGCGCGATCACCAGCCATATTTTGGTCATGTTATCAATCCCGCTCTGCCGCACTCTTGTCGCTTCGCCTGCTCCGAGGTGCGCCCGCAGTTGGGTATCCGATGTGCTCATCGTTAGCCTCCGGAGCGGGTGCGCCGCCGTGGCTGACGCCGTCCGAACTCCTGGCGGCGCGCTTTTGAGGGATCTCCGCGTCGCGCATTTTGTTAAGCAGCGCGCGGTAGCTGATCTTCAGCTCACGGGCGGCGGCCCGCCGGTTCCACCGATTGGCGTGGAGCGCCTTGAGGATAGCCGCGTGCTCGATTTGACGAACGCCCTTGCGCACCAGCGTCTTTAGGTCGCGTGCCGAAGTGTCGCTCCCGCCCACCGAATCGAGAAGTTCCTCGGGGAGGGCCTCCTCGCAACCAAGGATTACGAGCCGCCGGATCACGTTCTGCAGTTCGCGAATATTTCCCGGCCAGTCATGCTGGATGAGCTGCAGACAGGTCCGTTCCCTCAGCGGCTGTCTGCTGCAGCCGTACTGGCGGGCGTACAGATTCGCAAAATGCGCCGCCAGCGCCGGGATGTCCTCCTTGCGTTCCCGCAAGGGCGGCAGCCTCAGGGAAATCACATTGATCCGGAAGAACAAGTCGCGCAGGAAATTGCCGGCTTCCACCTCTCGTGTCAGGTCACGGTTTGTTGCGCACAGCAACCGGATGGCGGCGAGCCGACCGGTTTGGACCCCGATGCGCGTGTATTGGTCGTCCTTCAGGAAACGCAGCAGCTTCGATTGCAGTCCCAGCCCCAATCCTGCGATTTCGTCGAGAAACAGGGTGCCGCCGCTGGCGACCTCGACCCAGCCCGGCTTCGCTTGGAAAACGCCGGTGAAGGCGTCCCCTTCGTAGCCGAACAGCTCGCTCTCAAGCAGAGCCTCGGGGACGGCTAAGCAGTTAAGCTTCACAAACGATCCTGTGGGGCACGACGAATACGTGTGGATGAACCGGGCCAGGACCTCTTTGCCGGTCCCGCTCTCGCCCGATATCAGGACAGGCACATTGGTCTGGGCCAGGCGCGGCAGGGCGTGGCGTATCGCCAGCATCGGCGGAGAGGTGCCGAAGACCAAGTGCTCCGGTACCTCCGGCGGTAGTGTGCTGTTCTTGAACTGCGGCCCGCGCATGCGGTCACCTTTCTCGCGCCACGCTGGCCGGGTTCAGGCCATATCGTCGGATTCTGTTGGGCATGGTTCGTAACTGATGCCGAGTCGGTGCGCTCTTGTATCTCGAGCGCACGCCCGGCTTCGGCCACCGAATTGGAGGTGTATCGACGATCGGTGCGACCCGCCGCTAAACCCGAATCGCATGCCGGCAGGGCTCCGACGCGTGCGCTGCGTCTACCCCGCTACAAGCAGGTCTGTGCCCGAGTTGCAGCTTCCCATCGTTCTCGTGATGAGGTTTGCACACGTTGGCGCTCCACTCGAGATCATCGAGCGCCGTCACAGCACTTTCCTCAATCGGCACGCTTACGGAACGCTGCAGCAAAGTCACGCCCACGACCAACCGGTTGCCCCTTCGGCGACGGATGAAGAAGCCCTCCAGGCCTGACAGCGGACCCTCATCAATGCGCACCCGGGCGCCGACCGGCATGTAGGCCCACGGCTCCGCGAGGACGCCGGAGTCGAGAATCCGACGGATTGCCTCAATCTCCTCGTCTTCCACAGGCACCGGCTGATTCCCGAATCCCACCAGCCGGATCACGCCCGGGGTCGTCAGAACCGGCATTCGATTATGCAGGTCCAAACGGCAGAATATGTAACCCGGGAACAAAGGTACTTCCACGCGCTTCAACCGGTCGGACCAGTGCCGGCGGCAGCGATAAGCCGGCAGGAGGTCCTCATACCCTTTCAGCCGGACCAGGTCCGATATCAGTCGTTCGCTGCGGGGCCTGACGTGGAGGGCAAACCAGCGCATCTGCGCCGTCGCGTCGATCTTGCACGGCGCTATGCTGACCGCCGTCGATGAGACAAAGCTACCGCAGTTGATGCACATTCCCATTACGTCCGGAACTTACGAAGTACGGTTGATTGCACGTCACGTGCCAGGTACGGTACGCCGCCTCTGTACGAGATGAAACTCCAATGTCGATAGCAATAAATATAGGAAAGCCTTGGAGAGCCCGCGGCGCGGGTACGCGCCCGGCATTCACGGTGGTAACATTCCCAAAATTCGGAAACTGTCCCAAACTCTGTCACTTGTTCCCGGGGGTGCGAATCTGCTTGCGAGGTCCGGACGGCACGGAACATGCCGGTCCTCCGAGCAATGCCGAAGAAGGAATCCGAGCCGCAGACCTTGCGATCCGTTGCACACAGCAGTGAATGCCGGCTGTAGTAGGGCGACCCCTTTCATCGGCCCATAAGCGGACCTTCAAAACAGTTTGAGGTCCGAGCAAGGGCCAGCCGACGCTACCGCGCCTTGATGATGCTCAAGTGCTTGGCGGTCGTTCTGGGCGCAACGCTCCAGGAGTCGCGGAACTCGCCTACGTCGGGGGTGGTCCACTGCGGGAGCGAGGTGTGGCCCTTGTACTCGGAGAACTCGTTCAGCCGCCGGGTTGCTGTACTTCTTGATTTGCTCCTCTGCCGGAACTGCTGGCACATCCTCTCCGGACTGGCCCACCTCCCAGGCGGCCGCCACCAGCCTGGCCTCTTCCCAGGTGAAGCGTTCGGTGTTGCGCCGGAACCGGGCATTGGTCGGCAGGACCGAGGCAAAGATCGGGCAGTAGCACTTCTTACGCTTGGGCCGAACCTCATCGGTTTCGTAGCTCTGGGAGTCGGTCTTCCTGACTTCCGACGCAACGGCGGCCGTGGCGGCGGTACAGATTGAGCATGTGCGTCTTCTCCGTCTCTTCACCATCGGCAAGGCAAAGAACAAGCGAAGATTCCAGCACGCACTCCCCGAGATTCCCCGGACTTTTGCGTTTTACCTGTAAACTATTGATTCTAGAATGGCGGAGAGAGAGGGATTCGAACCCTCGATAGAGTTTCCCCTATACACGCTTTCCAAGCGTGCGCCTTCAACCACTCGGCCATCTCTCCGTTGGGACTACGTGGTGGTCAATCCCAATGTAGCATGGGGCTCGCGGATTTCAGTTCCCGGGCATCGGGGCCGGGGTCGGTTTCCCGACAAACGCGGTGCGGTACAGGTAGTCCCGAACTGACTGGTACCATTCCGCGCCACGGTCTTTGGGCGGCGTGAAAGCTTTGCAGAATTTCTCGGGCTGACCTACAGGCGTCTTTTCAGCCATGTCCGCCAGCACCGCTTCGCGCCCGATCACTTCCTCTAACGAGCGGGCGAGTGCGGCGTCCTGACGCGCATTGCGCAGGATTGCCGCCCTGATTGTCGAAGGCGTGTCCGGCGCACCGTTCGTCGGCGCACCGCCCGGCTTGGCGCCGCAGATATACCCGCGCAACGGGCCTTCGGCCGTCACACTCGCCGGCAAGCCTGGAGCGGCCAGCGGCTCCGTACCTCCCGTCAGGGCTGGCACACGGGCGGACTGAACCCGCAACTCCATCGGGTACACCACCCAGTGATCGCCGAGGTTGAGCTGAACTTCGAGCCTGGTGCGCCTCACCTTCGCGTCCGCGGCCACGAACACCTCCAGCCAGAGCGGAATGATGGTTTGGCCCGGCACCTGCGGCGTCATGTCCGGCAGGCGGCTGTCTGTAAGGGTGAGCGGCTCGAGTGCGTCCGGGATCCACGTCTCGCCCTGCTTCGCGTAAACCGGGCGATACAGCTTCACATCCACTGCGTTCTCCGGATTTTGCGCGATGTACGCGTACCAGCCGCTCGCGGCCGGCGGGCGCAACACCACAAAGAAGGATGCCCGCGCGTTGCGGGCAAGGGCGGGCGAGAGGATCTCCCGCGGTGATTCGGAGCGATCGATGGCGAGGACGTTCCCGAGAGGATCGATGCGCTGGAACTCGGAATACACCTTCACAGGCTGGCCCGACGCGGCCACGGCGAGCAGGCTCCAGCACAGCAGGCGGCACACCATGGGCCTATTATGCACGTCCGCGGTAGAGGAAGGGCGCAGTGTGAGCCCTCAAAAACAGGGTGGGCGCCGGGGGACTCTTATAATGATTCTTATGTCCAGCGCCGTCCTCGGTGTGCCGCCCGAAGTGTTGGCCCGCTATGAGCCTGTCATCGGGCTCGAAGTACACGTCCAACTCGCCACCAACACCAAGATCTTCTGTTCCTGCCCGACCGGCTTCGGTGCGGCGCCGAATACGAACGTTTGCCCCGTCTGCCTCGGCCTACCCGGCGCCCTGCCCGTGCTCAACCGCGCGGTGGTCGAGATGGCTATGAAGGCGTCCATGGCGCTGAACTGCACGGTGCGGCCGTCCTCACAGTTCGCACGCAAGAACTACTTCTATCCTGATCTCCCGAAGGGCTACCAGATCAGCCAGTACGACCTCCCCATAGCTGAGCACGGGTGGGTGGATGCCGTGCTCGATTCGGGTACGAAGCGTATCGGCGTCACGCGCGTACACCTGGAGGACGATGCAGGTAAGAGCATGCACGAGGGGTTTCGCGATTCCTCCCGATACACCTACGTCGACCTGAACCGCACGGGCACCCCGCTGGCCGAGATCGTGAGCGAGCCAGAGATGCGCAGCTCCGATGAGGCTTATGCCTACCTCACCGAGTTGAAGCTGCTGATGCAGTACATCGGCGTTTCGGCCTGCGACATGGAGAAGGGCCAGCTCCGCTGCGATGCGAACGTCTCCGTCCGTCCCTGGGGCCAGGAGAAGTTTGGGACCAAAGCCGAGGTGAAGAACCTCAACTCGTTCCGGTTTCTGAAGCAGGCGCTCGATTACGAAATCGCCCGCCAGGTGGTTCTCATCGAAGCCGGCGGCAGGGTCGAACAAGAGACCCGCCTCTACAATTCCGAGACGGGCGAGACAGCCGGCATGCGGTCCAAGGAAGCCGCACACGATTACCGCTACTTCCCCGAACCCGATCTGATGCCGCTCAGGATCAGCAGGGAGTGGCTCAGCCGCGTGAAGGAGGAGATGCCCGAGCTTCCGCCCGACAAGCGGCGCCGCTTCATCGAGGAGTTTGGCCTTCGCGAGTACGACGCCCAGGTGCTGACCGCCTCCCGTGAAGCCGCCGAGTACTTCGAGCGTGCGGCAAACGTGTCAGGCGATCCTCGCGGCGCGGCGAACTGGGTGATGGGCGACCTCGCCGCTGCCCTCAAGGACGCCGGGAGAGACATCGCCGATTCGCCGATACCGGCGGAACACCTCGGCGAACTGGTTGCCCTCATCCATAAAGGCGAGATATCCGGAAAACTCGCCAAGGACATCTTCCCGAAGATGCTGGCCTCGGGCGAGCCGCCCTCGGCGATCGTGGAGCGTGAGGGCTTGCGCCAGATCTCCGACACGGGCGCGCTGGGCGTCATCGTCGATCAGGTGCTCGCGGCCAATCCCAAGCAGGTGGAGCAGTACCGCTCCGGAAAGACGACCGTGCTCGGCTTCCTGGTCGGGCAAGTGATGAAGGCCTCGCGGGGGCAGGCCAACCCGGCGCTCGCGAACCAACTTCTCAAGGAAAGGCTCTAATTCCGCCGGAAGATATGCGGTCTAAAATCGGTTGCGGCTACAGGTTCATTGCGGCATAGTGAAAGTGGGTCGCAATCCCATGTAGAGCGCTCCGCATCGAAAGTGTGCTGCCGTATACGGCTCCGCCGTGCAGGCAGACTCCCGTAGCGCGCTCGTGGTGGCCCTCATGGAACGGGACGCTTTTCGATGCCGGAAATTCTCTACTTCACCGAGTTGGTTGGCCTTAAGGTCTATGACCGCAAGGGCCGCCGCATCGGCCGCATAGAAGATGCCGCGCTCGTCCCCCTGATCGAACCCGCCCGCATCGATCGCTTCCTCGTAGGGGGCGGCTGGACCTGGCTAACCGTCCGCTATGACCAGGTCGGTGAAATCTCGCTCGACGGCGTACGGCTTCGCGACGAGCTTCTGACGCCTTACTACGAGGACGAGTACACCCTCCGGATCGCACGCGACCTTCTGGACCAGCAGATCGTTGACGTGAATGGGCGCAAGGTGGTCCGCGTCAACGACGTCACCTTCGAAGTGCGCGGCGAGAGCGGCTTCAGCGAGTTGCGCGTGCTCGACATTGACATCGGCGTCCGCAGCATGGTGCGGCGGCTGCTCCAGGGCGCGCTGCCGAGGACATGGATTCGGGCGATCCAGCAGCCGATCAAACCCAACTCGATCCGTTGGGAATTCTGCAACATCATCGAGCCCGATCCGCAGCGCCGCTTGCGCCTGAACATCTCGCACACCCGGCTCGCAAGTCTGCACCCGGCGGACCTGGCCGACATTGTCGAAGAGCTCAGCCCCGAGGAACGAGGCGCGATCTTCGAGACCCTGGACAGCGAGACCGCGGCGGACGCCCTGTCCGAGGTCGATCCGAGAATGCAGGCAAGCATTCTCGAATCGCTCGAGACCGAGAAGGCTGCCGACATTGTCGAGGAAATGTCGCCGGACCGGGCTGCCGACGTACTCGCGGAACTCGAGGAGGAGACCTCAGCGGAGATCCTCGAGGAGATGGAAGTCGAGCCGAAGGCCGAGGTCCGCGAACTACTCGAGTTCGAGGAGGACACCGCCGGCGGCATGATGAACACGGAGTATGTAGCGCTGCACGAAAGCGCCACGGTCGCGGATGCCCTGGAGGCATTGAAGGCGAACGAGGATCTGCTTGAAGGCTTGACGACGCTGTTTGTCATCGATCCCGATGGGCGCTTGTCAGCCTCGGTGTTTGTATCGCGGCTCTTCGTGGCAGGTCCTGAGATCCCTGTTCGGGAACTCGCGTCTCCCACTTTGATCAGCGTTCCGGTCGATGCGGGCCAAAACCGCGTGACGGAACTGTTCGACAAGTACAACATTCTCGCGCTGCCCGTCCTCGACGAGGAGGGCAAGCTGGCCGGCGTGATCACGGCCGATGACGTCATCAGCGTCCTGAGGCACAAGTGAGCGGCGGCCGGACATGCTGAAGCGATTCCGGTATCACATCGCCCTCTTCTTCGCTGTGATCGGGCCCGGCTTCGTCACCGCGATGGTGGACAACGACGCCGGCGGCATCTTCACGTATTCACAGGCCGGCGCGCGGTTTGGATACCTGCCGCTATGGACCCTGCTCCCGATCACGATTCTGCTGGTGGTGACGCAGGAAATGAACGCCCGCATGGGCGCAGTGACGGGCAAAGGCCTTTCCGACCTCATCCGCGAGGAGTTCGGCCTCAGGAAGACGTTCTTCGTTTTGATGCTGCTGGTGGTAACGAACCTCGCCAACGTGATGGCAAACTTCGCGGGTGTTGCGAGTTCACTCGGCCTGTTCGGCATACCACGCTTTATCTCGGTGCCCATAGGCGCGGTCGCGGTGTGGTTTTTGGTGGTGAAGGGGACGTACCACAGCGTCGAAAAGATTTTCCTGCTGGCGTCCACCGTCTACCTTTCCTATGTCGCTTCGGCGCTGCTGATCCAACCGAACTGGAAGCAGGCGGTAATCTCGAGCGTGCACCCGGTCCTGATGCTGGACCCTGCTTACATCACGATTCTGATCGGCATGGTGGGCACCTCCATCGCACCGTGGATGCAGTTCTACCTGCAGGCCGCAGTGGTCGAAAAGGGGATTACGGAACGCGACTATGCCGAGTCGCGGATCGAGGTAATTGTAGGCTGCATCGCGATGTCAGTGATCGCGTTCTGCATTATCGTGGCGTGCGCGCGGGCGATCTGGACGACGGGTCCACGTGACATTCGCGACGCAGCCGACGCGGCCCAGGCGTTGCGTCCTTTCGGGCACTACGCGTATTTGCTGTTCAGTGCGGGGCTGCTCAACGCATCGTTGTTCGCGGCCTCAATCCTGCCGCTTTCAACGGCGTACACCGTGTGCGAGGGCCTGGGGTTTGAATCCGGTGTGAACAAGAGTTTCAGGGAAGCGCCGGTCTTTTATTGGCTGTACACGCTGCTGATCGGGATCGGCGCGGGCAGCGTCCTGATGCCGGGCTTCCCGCTGGTGCGGATGATCCTGTTCTCACAGGTGCTAAACGGAGTGCTGTTGCCGGTGGTCCTGATCTTCATGGTGCTGCTTGTCAATAAGAGCGAGTTGATGGGCGAGCACACCAACTCCCGAGCCCAGAACTTCATCGCGTGGGCATCGGCGGCCGTTATCATCGGCCTCACGCTGGCGCTCGTCGGGATCTCGGTGCAGGACATGCTGCGGTAAGGGTCACGTTTCCGGAACCACCATCTGTCATATGCTGGGGATCGGATCGACGGGAGCAGCCTGCCGATCTTCACACATCATATGGCACTTACCCGACGTGAGTTTCTGATGTCCCTCTCCATCCTGTTCGCCACTCCGGCCAGGGCACTCCCCGCCGTGCGCAGCGGGTCGTTTCAGTTAAAAGTGTTCCAGGGTTTCCGGTTTGATGACGGCTCCATCGGCAAGAGCGGCAGCGAGATGGACCTTTCGTTCTTCTATCAGATGCGGCGCTTCGGGATGATCAGCTTCCTGGGCGCCAGTCACATCGCGCGTTTCGATGAAAGGCCTGCCCAAGGCTCGATCACTGTGGCCGAGGTCCAGGCTTGGGACGATTCGGTGGCCGGTCCCAGCCCCGGTTACTACGCTCTCCAGGCGCGCAATGGTGGCAAGTATTACCTTCTACACCTGGAGAAGTTCGAAAATCAGGGCAAAGCGGCGTCGTACTGGCTGATGTCGTTCTCCTGGGAGGAGTTCCAGGTCCACTGACTTCCCCGTAGCGCGGGATTCGGGCAGTTCCATCCCGCGCTGATCTTCGGATTTACCGCCTATGCCAGATAGTCTCCAAGGCGCTGCATTGCTTCGGCCAGGATTTCGCGGTCGGCGGCGTAGCAGATGCGGACGCAAGCTTCGCCGCCGGCTCCAAACGCGCTGCCGGGGGCGAGGCCGACCTGAGTTTCTTCAAGGAGTACGCGGCAAAATTCAAACGAGTCCGTGACGCCATGAACGCGCGGAAAAAGATAGAAGGCGCCATCGGTCTCGGGTACCGTGAGGCGCGGCATCTTGCGGAGAGCGGCCAGGCAGACGTCGCGGTTGTCCTTGTAGCGCGCGAGCATCCTCTTTAACTCGATCTCGCCCCATTCCAGGGCGGTTTCGGCGGCCCGCTGGCAGAAGCTTGGGGCGCTCGAGATGATGAATTCGTTTAGCTGGGTCACTTTGCGGGCGAGGTCGCGGCGCGTTATAACCCATCCGACACGCCATCCGGTCATGCACCACGCTTTCGAGAACGATTGGACGATTATGACGGCGTCCTCGCGCGTGCATTTGCGCAGCAAGGATGCCGCAGGCGTGCCAAGGCCGGCACCGTAATAGAGGCGGTCGTAAACTTCGTCAGCCAGGAGCCACAGGTTGTGACGGCGTGTGAAGTCGAGGAGCCGCTCCTGGTCCTGCTCCGTTGCGACCCACCCGAGGGGGTTCGAGGGCGAGGTGTAAATAAGGAGCCGGGATCGCGGAGTGACGGCGGCCTCCAGAGCATCGAAGTCGATTGTGTAGCGCCCGTTGCAGAGCACCAGTGGAACTTCGCGGACAACGCCGTTCGCAAGTTCTGCGTTGCGGCCCTGGTTGCACCAGGCGGGCGTCAGGATGATCGCTTCGTCGCCGGGATCGAGGACCGAGCGAATGGTGACGTTGAGGGCCTGGACGCCCGAGTTTGTGACAACGATCTCCGAGGCGGGGTCGAGAGTGACGTGCTGAAGCCGTTCGTAGTACGCCGCGAGCGCGTTGCGGAGGGTCGGGAGCCCGGCGTTCTCGGTGTAGTAGAGGTAACCGTCAGCCATCGCCTTTTGGGCGGCCCGGCGGAGGTACTCGGGAGTGGGCAGGCTGGATTCGCCGAAGTAGAGCTTGAGGACGCCGTCCATCTGCATGGCGATCTCGGCGATCTGGCGGACTCCGGAGTAACCGACACGCGCGGCTGAGGATGCGACTTGAGCGGACATGCAATCTATTTGACCGCATCGGACTCTGAATTCGCACGCGTGACGCGCGCGACGGCCGTGCTACGTTCAAGACAAGCAGTACATCTGGGAATCTGGGCGGGGGTCCGCATGAGAAGCGGCTTTCTGGGGATGTGCGCTTTCGCGGTTCTGGCGCTGGGCAGCGCGACGATGATTCCGATCACCGGCACGGTTTCTCACAGCCGGGATCTCCAATTCAAAATGCAGGGCGACAGTTTCCGCGCGGAGGCGTGGGTAGAGACGATCGGTGTGGTCGGGGCTTGCGATCCGGGTGCGCCGTGCAATGCATCGAAGTCGATCGACCCCTTGGCGGACCAGGCC
>DATMXS010000207.1:0-4054 GCA_035561355.1 Bryobacteraceae bacterium
ACGTGCTTGGGCTGTCGCGTCTCCAGCATGCGCTGGGTGAGACGCTCCATTTGCCGCACGGACCATCCCTGGGCGACTGACTTTTCGGCCACTTCGCGTTGCAGAGCCGCGGTAGGCAGCGAGAGCAGGCAGCGGGCATGACCGGAGGAGAGCCGCCGTTCGGCGACCAACTGCTGGAGGTCCGGGGGGAGGTTCAGCAGGCGCAGGAGGTTCGTAATGGTTGTGCGGTCTTTACCGGTGCGTTGCCCGATCTCCTCATGGCTGAGATGCAGTTCTTTGCCGAGGCGTTCGAAGGCCAGCGCCGTCTCGATGGCGTTCAGGTCTTCGCGTTGAATATTCTCGATGAGAGTGATTTCGAGCAGGCGGTCATCCGGAAACTCCTGCACGATGACCGGCACCTGGGCCATGCCGGCGAGCTTGGCCGCACGCCAACGACGCTCTCCGGCCACGAGTTGATACCGTCCGTTGTTTCGCCGGACCACCAGGGGTTGAATAATGCCGTTCGATCGGATGGATTGCGCCAATTCCTCAAGACGCTCGGTTTGAAAGACCCGTCGGGGCTGTAACGGATTGGGCTCGATCTGTTCGATTGAGAGCTGGGCGACATGATCGGTAGCCGGCGGCGCGGGTTCCGGCGGCTGGGCCGTCGGCCGGGTGGGGATCAGTGCGCTCAGGCCCTTACCGAGCGCTCTGCGCGCGTGTTCCGGCGCTTTGCTCATGGTCCAGGATCTCCTTTGCTAATCGGATGTAGGCTTCGGCTCCCCGCGAGCGGACGTCGTAGACCAGAATGGGCTGTCCGAAGCTGGGGGCTTCAGCCAGCCGGACGCTGCGCGGGATCACGGTCTTCAAGACGTCGTCGCCAAAGAACTCTTTGAGGTCCGCGGCAACCTGGCGAGTAAGGTTGGTGCGGTCATCGAACATGGTGAGGAGAATGCCCTCTATGGCGAGGGGATGGGAGAACGACGTACGGATGCGATCCACGGTGTCCATGAGCTCCGAGACCCCTTCCAGAGCAAAGAACTCGCACTGAATGGGCACCAGCAGGGCGTCCGCCGCTAGTAGGGCATTGAGCGTGAGTAGGTCGAGGGCCGGCGGGCAGTCAATGAGAACGAAATCGTATTGCTCACGGAGCGCCTGGACCTTGTCGCGAAGGCGATACTCACGGCGCTCAATATCGACCAGTTCCAGATTCGCACCGACAAGGTTCTTGTCCGCCGGGACAACGTCGAGGCCCTCGAATTCGGTTCGCACGATGGCCGCCGAGAAGTCGGAGCCCCCGAGCATAACGTGGTAAAGGCTGGAGCGTGCCGGATCCTTTGCGACGCCGAGCCCCGTGGTGGCGTTACCCTGAGGGTCGGAGTCGATGACCAGAACGCGTAAATCGTTGGCTGCCAGGGAGGCGCCGAGGTTGATAGCGGTAGTAGTCTTGCCGACTCCACCCTTTTGGTTGGCGATAGCTAAGATCTTTCCCAAGGGGATATGCTATCACGGCGTGTGCGCGAATTAGCACTTTCGCGCAGCGAAATGCCGCTAACGTTCCACGTGAAACATCGTCTTCTACGTTTCACGTGAAACACACTGCCCCAACCACAGATAACGCCGCTCGCCCCAAGACAAACGGATGGGATCCGCCCACGCCAACTTGGCGCCGACCGGCACCTCTTCACCCGCCAGGAGCGCGACATTACTGGCCATCCGTGACAATACCGGCGCGATGTCGCCTACGTTGACAGCCCGCGAAATAGCCCAGTCGAACCCAGTTTCCACATCTTCGGCCCGCTTGGCCGCTACCCGGACATTGCACAAATCCCGGGTGCCCTCACGCAGAAACACGGCCTTGCGCTGGTGCGACTCAATCAGAGTCAACGTGCAATCGGGCCGCATTACCGCCACTGGCACACCCGGAAAGCCCGCGCCAGAGCCGATATCCGCCACATTCAGCGCGCCGGACGGGAGATGCGCACCCAAGAAGACCGATTCGCAGTAATGGCGCTCCACGGCCTCGGATACGTTCCGCACTGACGTAAGGTTTAGGATCTTGTTCCACCGGACCAGCAATTCGTAGTGCCGCTCCAACGCGCACACCTGATCTGCGGAGAGCTCGAACACCCCACGCAGCTTCTCTTTCAGCAATTCAGCAAACACGTTCCAGGCTCAGGTAAACGTCAAGGATGGCAATCGCGGCTGGGGTAACGCCCGGGATGCGAGCGGCCTGCCCCAGAGTGGCCGGGCGAACCCGCTCAAGCTTGTCCCGAATTTCTCGCGATAGCCCCGGGACAGCAGTAAAGCCGAAGCTCTCGGGGATCTTCCGCCGATCCGCGCCCCGCAGCCGTTCGATTTGGCGCGCCTGCTGGGCAATATACCCGTTGTACTTGATCTCGGTCTCTACGGTAGTGAGCACTCCCCGGGCCGGCGCCTCCCCTAGAATCTCCCGCACCCATCCGTCGATGCTGCCGATCTCGTTCTCCGGCCGTTTCAGCCATTCGCCATGCCGATGACGCCCCAGAGCCTCGCGCAGCCGCTCCTTTTGCCGCTGTTTCTCTTCGAAACGTGCCCAGCGCTCATCACTTACCAATCCGGTGCATCTTCCAGTGGGGGTCAGGCGTTCGTCGGCGTTGTCAATCCGGAGATGCAGCCGGAACTCGGCGCGCGAGGTGAACATGCGGTACGGCTCGTCCGTACCCTTCGTGATCAGGTCGTCAATCAAGATCCCGGTGTACCCCTCGGTGCGCCCGACCACGACCTCCGGCTGCCCGCCGAGCCGCCGGGCGGCGTTAATGCCCGCGATCAGCCCCTGGCACGCCGCCTCTTCATAGCCGGAGGTGCCGTTGATTTGACCAGCCAGGTACAGGCCCTCAATCACCCTGACCTCCAGGGTATGGCTCAATTCGCGGGCATCGATAGCATCGTACTCAATCGCATACCCCGGCCGGATCATCTGGGCCCGCTCCAAGCCCGGCACCGACGCCACCATGGCTTCCTGCACGTCGATGGGCATGCTCGTGGACATGCCGTTCAGGTACACCTCGTTCGTGTCCAGACCCTCCGGCTCGAGGAAAATCTGGTGCCTCGGCTTGTCCGGGAACTTCACCATTTTGTCCTCGATCGAGGGGCAGTACCGCGGACCGACGCCCTCGATCTGCCCGCTAAAAAGCGGCGACCGTCCGATGCTGTCCAGCAACAACCGCCGCGTCGCCTCCGTGGTGTAGCCAATATGGCAGCGCACTTGCGGCCGGTCGATCTTTTCCGTCATGAACGAGAACGGCGTCGGGTCCGGATCTCCGTCCTGCGGTTCGAACTGCTCCCAATCGATGCTGCGGCCGTCGAGCCTCGGTGGCGTCCCGGTCTTCAGCCGCGTCCACGCCAGCCCCAGGGTACGCAACTGGTCCCCCAGAAGCTGCGACGGAGACTCCCCGTTTCGTCCGCAGGTATAAGTCGTCTGCCCAACGTGCGCGAGGCCGTTCAGGAAAGTTCCGGTGGTCACGATGACGGCGCCCGCGGAAATGGTCCGGCCATCCCGCAGCAGGACTCCCGTGAGCCTCCGCCGCCCCCCTCCTTCGATCACCAGAGCCGCCACCTCCGCCTGCAGGATGCGCAGGTTCGGCTCCTGTTCCAGCATCTGCCTCATGTGCGCGCGATAGAGCTTCCGGTCGCACTGAGCGCGGGGCGACCAGACTGCCGGCCCGCGGCTTGTATTCAGCAACCGGAACTGAATCCCCACCGCATCCGTCACCTCCCCCATTGCCCCGCCTAAGGCGTCGATCTCCCGCACCAGGTGACCCTTCGCGATTCCCCCCACGGCCGGATTGCAGGACATTTGCGCAATCAAGTCCAGGTTCATCGTCACCATGGCGGCCTTCAGTCCCATGCGCGCACACGCCCGGGCCGCCTCGCAGCCCGCATGGCCCGCACCAACCACCACGACGTCGTATCGATGCTGCATTGCTATCATTGTATCGGAATGAAAATACTGGTCATCGGCAGCGGAGGCCGGGAGCACGCGTTGGCGTGGCGCCTGGCACAGAGCCCTGCGGTCCGGCAGGTCTACGCCGCT
>DATMXS010000208.1:0-5591 GCA_035561355.1 Bryobacteraceae bacterium
CAACTTGTTGAACATTCCCGATCGCCTGGCGGCGATGCTCGCCGCCGAGACGGATGCGGCGCAAGTGCATCAGATTCTGACAGACGAGATCCGGAAGGTGCTCGATGAGCTCTCAGACCGCAACCGCAGCTGAGATTTACGACGAGGCATTCCGGGCCGGCCTGAAGCCCGATCCGGTGCTCACGGTATCGCAATGGGCGGATCGCTACCGAACGCTCTCTCAGCGGGCCTCGGCGGAGCCGGGGCTATGGCGCACCGACCGCACTCCCTATCTGCGGGAGATCATGGACTGCCTCTCGCCTTCCTCACCGGTCGATCGCGTGGTCTTCATGAAGGGCGCACAGATCGGCGCAACCGAGTCCGGAAACAACTGGATCGGCTACATCATCCACCAGGCGCCCGGACCGATGATGGCGGTCCAGCCCACGGTCGAGATGGCCAAGCGGAACTCGAAGCAGCGGATCGACCCGCTGATCGAGGAGAGCAACGTCTTACGCGAACTCGTCAAAGACCCGCGCTCCCGCGACAGTGGCAACACGATTCTGGCGAAGGAGTTTCCGGGCGGCGTCCTCGTGATGACGGGCGCCAACAGCGCGGTGGGCCTGCGGTCCATGGCCGCCCGCTACCTGTTCCTGGATGAAGTCGATGCCTATCCGGGCGACGTGGAGGGCGAGGGCGACCCGGTCAATCTCGCCTCAGCCCGCACGCGCACCTTCGCACGACGCAAGATCTTCATGTGTTCGACGCCGAAGGTCACCGGCACCAGCCGAATCGAAGCGGCGTTTGAAGACAGCGACCAACGTCACTACTGGGTTCCCTGTCCCCACTGCTCTGGATACCAGACACTGAAATTCCCGCAGATCCGCTGGCCGAAAGGTCAGCCCGAGCACGCTGTGTATATCTGCGAGCACTGCGACCAGGAGATCCACAATTACCAGAAGCACTGGATGCTCGCCCGAGGTGAATGGCGGGCGGCCGCGCCGGGGCCGGGCAAGGCGGCGGGATTTCATTTGTCGAGCCTCTACAGTCCCGTTGGTTGGTTCAGTTGGGGCGATGCCGCGGGGATGTTCGTCGCGGCACAGAAGAACCCGGCACTGCTGCAAGTTTTCATCAATACCGTGTTGGGCCAAACGTGGAGGATTCAGGGTGATGCCCCTGAGTGGCAGCGCCTCTACGATCGCCGGGAGGAATATGGGATCGCGACGATCCCGAAAGGTGGTCTTTTTCTCACGGCAGGCGTGGACGTCCAGAAAGACCGAATCGAAGTCGAAGTGGTCGCCTGGGGACGCGGGAAGGAGTCGTGGTCCGTAGACTATCAAGTACTGGAGGGCAGGACGGCCGAGGCCGCGGTCTGGCAGAAGCTCACGGCTTTGCTCGACACACAGTACACGATGGATGCTGGTGGCAGACTACCGATCACGAAGCTTGCGATCGACTCTGGTTATGCGACTCCGGAGGTGTATGGCTGGGCGCGGCAGCACGGTGGGCAGCGCACTGTCGTGATCAAGGGGGACGGGCGGGCCCCCGCTCCAGTCGGCCAGCCCTCTCCGGTGGACCTCGGCCCGCATGGCAAGCGGGTGCGGTTCGGCGTTCGGGTCTGGCCAGTCAACGGCGCCATGATCAAAGAGGAGCTTTACCGGTGGCTGCACCTGGATCGGCCGACGGACGAGAGTGGAGTGCCACATCCTCCCGGGTATTGCCATTTCCCGAAGTACGGCGAGGAGTACTTCAAGCAACTCACGGCCGAGCAACTGGTCACCAGGGTCGTCAAAGGCTACCGCCGGCCCGAATGGCAGAAGACGCGGGAACGTAACGAGGCATTGGACTGCCGAGTGTACGCGCGGGCTGCGGCCGCGGTGCATGGAATGGATCGGTTCACGGAGGCGCATTGGAAGGCACTCGAGGAGCAGGTGGCGCGGCTAGCTGTGCAGCCCCAGTCTGCACCGCCCCAGCCGCCGGAATCTCGTCGGAGGCAGACCGGGTCAATGTGGATTGATTCGTATCGGACGAGTAATTGGTTCGATCGATGGTGAGCGATCGCAAGTCCCCGCGCTTGGATGGGGTAAAGAAATAACCCGGAACAGCCGTTGGTTCATCTAGCATGCGTCGTTCAGCGAACAAGTGCCTCGATTCTCGCCAGGAACTTCGGAAGCTCAGGACGGAGTTCTTCACCGTCATCGATCACGAGATCCGGGCGCCGTTGAGCGGGATTATCGAACTGATGTATCTGTTAGAAGAGACTGCCTTGAGCGCTGAGCAACGCGAGTACGTTGGGGAGATCGGATCGTGCGCGGAGCACCTTCTTCGTGTCGTGACCCGAGCTAAGGAATGGGTTGATCTCTCGTCGGGGCTATTGACGCTGGAAGAGGAACCATTCATCGTTTCAGAGTGCCTCAGCGGGGCGGTCGAGGGCATGCGGCTGAAGGCGGTCACAAAAGGTCTGGAACTCTGTTTCGATCCCAGCGGCGAGATTCCTGGCCTCGCGATGGGTGACACATGGCGAATTCGCGATCTGCTGATGTACATAATTGACCACTGTCTGGAGTTCACGAACGGGGGTACGGTCATCGTGCAAGCCGGTGCTGACGAGGTTACGCCTGCGCGATTCGTCCTAACAATCGACGTCAAGGCACCAGACGATTATCACGGTTCTGGCGAAGGATAGCTGATGGGAGTGTGCTTCCCTTGTATGTGCAGCGCGAGTTCATTGGCAAAGACGTACCTCGAGCTTGCCGATCTGCCCCGCAGATCATTGTCCGGATCATGGAGACAGATCGGTCCCGGCGAGGGCGTCCACAGCGCAAGCATTCCAACGCGAGCGCCGCAGCGTGCGGCCCGCGCGCTCCCAGAGTGGAAGGTCCCGCATTGTCAGCGGACCGAAAACCGCGTGCCCAAGCGGTGAGATGCCAGCATGTTCCGCGGCACTGACACACAGATTGCCCCGGCACACTATGGCGTGCAGGCCGTTATACAGGGCCGGATCGCATTCGCAGAGCTTCCCGTAGTCCGTGAACTCCGTCCTCGTCATCCCCGTTGAGGTACAGGTGGACGCAGACCCGGAGATGCTGGCCTGCGAGAGCCTTGCAACAGCGCGTACTTGCCGAAATCGCCGATCTAGCCGGTTCTACATTTATCCCGTCGTACCCTTGACTCCCGCCGCCGCGACGGACGAGAATCACGTGTGCCCAAAACTATCTTCACACGCAGGCTATTTCTAGCCGCTATACCCGCTTCTGCGGTGGTGGCCGTCGCCGCCGTCCGGGGCGACGGGGCCATGTACGTTGGCGGCACGCTGAAGAACATCCCGGAGAAGACCGAAGGCGAACTGGACGCGAGCGACGAGGCCGCCGCCAAGTTCACGTCGAAGAAGGGAGACGTTGCGATCGAGTACGCGAAGATCGAGACGATCGAGTATGGGCAGAAGGCGGGGCGGCGGGTTGGCGTGGCGCTCGTCATCAGCCCCGTCGCGCTGTTCTCCAAAAAGCGGAAACACTACGTCACCATCGGTTTCGTCGATGCAGACGGCAAGAAGCAGGGCGCGGTGTTCGAGGTTGCGAAGGGCCGGGTCCGCGCGCTGTTGAATACCTTGGAAACACGCTCCGGCAAGAAGATCGAGTACGAATCCGACGACGCCAAGAAGCACGTGGGGAACTAAGAACCATGACACGCAGGCATTTCACTCTTTGCATACCCGGCGCACTCGCTTGCGGCCGGGCGCTCACCGCCGCCGTCCGAGGTGAAGACGTGCTTTACGTTGGCGGCACGATCAAGAACTTGCCGGAAGCGACCGAGGGCAAGCTCGACACTGAGAACGACGACAAGCTCGTCTTCACTTCGGACAAGGGCACCTTCGAGATCCCGTGCAAGAACGTTACGTCGCTGGAGTACGGCCAGAAAGCAGGCCGCCGCGTCGGCGTCGCGCTGGTCATTACGGTATGGGCTCTGTTCTCGAAGAAGCGGAAGCACTTCCTCACCATCGGGTACGACGACGCTGCGGGCAAGCGGCAGGGCGTCGTTCTGGAGATTGCGAAGGGCAGAGCCAAGACGATGATTACGATCATCGAGGCCCGGAGCGGCAAGAAGGTGGAATACGAATCCGAGGAAGCGAAAAAGCACGTCCACGGCTAACCTGGAATGCCGTGTTGGCCGATATGTACAATATGCCGGAGCAAATTGCGCCGCACCCGTCCGACGACGATCTAGAAATGTACGCGCTCGGCCGCCTCGCCGAGCCCGATCTCGGCCGCGTTGAAGAGCATCTGTTGGTGTGCGAGCGATGCCGCCAGCGGCTGGACGAGGAAGATGCGTTTGTCAGCGCATTCCGCGCCGCGTTGAGGCATGCCCCTTAGCCGCGATGCGCCTCTGAAGACACGGCCAGGCGGGCGGCACCGCGAACTTGAACCTGGGTCGCAAGAAGTCCGCTACACCACATCACAAGCTACAGGAATGCTGCGCCTCCTACAACGCGATCTGTCGGCGTACGTGCGGCTATTTCGTCCTCATTGGCTGCACGGCCTTTCCGTCTGATCTGCCGGAGAGTTAGCTGTTCGGGCACGTTTGCGGTGTTTTCACCGGAGCGTTGGCAGACCGCAGGGGATTCCTTCAATCCGCAAACGGGGGGACTGTTTCGACGAGATTGGGAACCTTCCACTGCATCTCCGAGGTGTATCGCCGGATGAAACAGTAGGGAATGTTGGCCGAACACAACATACGAGAACAGGCCATCCGCAGCGACCCAAGGTCTTGTGAGCCCCGGGCACTCCAGCAGCCACAGCAATCAGTCCTTCTTCGCCATAAGCGCATGTATTCGCCCCCTAGTCTGTGAATCCGCGCGGCAATAGAGCGGGTGGTACTCCTAGGACGGTCATACTAAAAGAACCGAAAATTGAACCTTTAATTAAGAACAATTTCACCGCAAAATGATCGCAGCTAATGGCAGGTGATCGCTCTTCGAGGGCGAAAACGCAGGAAGTGGAAACATACCCCGTGCATCATGAAATTGAGAGCAGTTCAGAGATCGGCGTAGGACAATACAGCCAAGCGGGTCCTACCGATCGGCATTTCAGCTCCCTCATAGACCGCGTGCGTGCGAACGATTCGGCCGCTGTCATGGAGCTGTATCAATTGGTCCAGCGTGGGGTGCGTTTCCTGATCGTGCGCCGAGTGGACTACTCGGAGATCGACGACGTGCTGCACGATGTTTTCGTCGCTGCAATGAGAGCGATCCAGAACGAGACGATCAAGAACCCAGATTCTTTGCTTGCATACCTGCGCGGAATCGCCCGGAATAAGGCAGGCTGGATTCTAGAAACGCGACGCAGATGCAGGCCGTCGCCCCCCGAGGACGAAGAGTTTGCGGCTGCGGATCTTTCCCCTGAAAAGCAGCTCAACCAGCGGCAAGAGGCCGCGCTAATGAAGCGGCAGTTGACCGCTATGCCCGCTTCCGATCGCGAAGTTCTCGTCCGCTTCTACCTGGAAGGCGAAACGCAGACCAGCATCTGCGAGAGCATGGGCCTGACGGCTACGCAGTTTCGGCTTCTGAAGTGGCGCGCGAAGGCGCGCTTCGTCTCAAAGTGCGAACGGTATTTGTC
>DATMXS010000209.1:0-3127 GCA_035561355.1 Bryobacteraceae bacterium
CCGCGCATCGACGGCCCGACGATCCGGCTTCGTTGCGAATAGTCCTGGACTGCCCGCTCGGATGATCACGGTCTCTGCGTGGGGATTCCGGCGAAGGTGAACGCTGATTCCGAAGGGAACGCGAACGGCATTCCGGGCCGAAGGCGAACACTTCTCGGAGCGCAGCGACGCTGGCTCTTCGATTGTGCAGGAAGTGTTCGGCTTCGTCAAGGAATGGTTGTCTGAGTGGTTGTCCGGAGCGCAGCGGAGGAAGAGGGGCGCGGCGGAGAAAAGGGTGCGGGGAAAGGGGCGGCAGCCCTTGTCCCCGCCGCAATACTGGAGCAGCCCCGGCGAGCGTCAGCTCGCCGGTTGGGAGCCGCGCTTCTTGCGCATCGAGTCGCCGCGCATCTCGATACGGTGGGCGTTGTGCACGAGCCGGTCCAGGATTCCGTCGGCTGAGGTGGGATCGCCGATCTGCTCGTGCCAGCGCGAAACCGGCAGTTGCGAGGTCAGGATCGTCGAGCGCGTCTGATACCGATCCTCGCAGATCTCCCAGAAGTCGCGACGCTCGGTTTCCGCCAGCGGCGCCATGGCCCAGTCATCGATCACCAGCACGTCGATGCGGCTGAGCCGCGCCAGCAGACTGCGCAGGCTTCCGTCGGCGCGCGCCAGCGCCAGATCGCGGAACAGCGCCACGGCGCGCGTGTAGAGCGCCGAGTAGCCGTCGCGGCAGGCTTTCTGCGCCAGCGCGCAGGCGATGAAACTCTTCCCCACGCCGGTCGGGCCGAGCACGAAGATGTTCTCGTGCTCGGCCGCCCACTTCGAGTTCTGCGCCAGTGCGCGGACGACGCTCTTGTCCAGACCACGCGATGCCCGATAGTCGATTTCCTCGACGCAGGCTCCTTTCAGCTTGGCAGCATGCAGCCGCCGCGCCAGGGCCTGATTCTCACGCCAGGTCCACTGCTGGTCCACCAACAAGCCGAGCCGTTCCAGAAAGCTCAGCTCGCGGGCCGCCGGGTCTTGCTCCTGCGCCTTCAAGGCGTCCACCATGCCGAGCAACCGCATGGCGGTCAGTTTCTCCATCATCGGTTCTTGCAGCATATGGGCTCTCCTATTGGAAGTACTCCGATCCCCGGATGTTGTCGTGTGGCGGCGTTGTAGCGGGCGGCGGCGCGGACAACGGAACCTGGTCCAGCGAGTTCTTCAGGATCGATTCGACGCTTTTGTAGCGGCACGCGCCGGTGAGCAAAGCGCGCTCGGCCGCCGCCTCCACGCGCGCGGCAGAGTACTTCTCGGCCAACCGGATGATGCCCAGACAACCGCGATAGCCCATCTCGGGATGCGGCTTGTCGTCCATAATGCGCTCGAACAGCCGCAGAGTGTTCGGGCCGATGGTCGAGGCCCAATGCACCATGCGCGAGGGCGTCCACTCCAAATGCGCACGGTGGCTCTTGGGACGGTGCTCGTCGTTGGTGATGGCCTTGCCGTCCCCGCGACCGCGCGCATGCGAAGCGACGCGAACACCTTTGTGCAGGATCTCGACTGTGGTCGGGGTCGAACGAATCTCGACCATCTCGTGGACCAGGTTGTAAGGCACGCTGTAAAAGTTGCCGTCGAAGCTGACGTGATAGTCGATGTTGACCCGGGCGCGCGACCACTGGCTCAGATCGAACGGCTCGGTGGGCAGCGGCTTCAGCGCGGGGCGATCCACGGACTCCCATACGCTGGCGCGTGTGCCTTCCTTCTTGCGGAAGGGGCGGTGGTTCAGCTTGGCAAGTAACTCGCGGATCGCCTGATTCAGATCCTCGAGCGAAAAGAACTTGCGGTGCCTCAGCGCCGCCACGATCCAGCGCTCGGTCACCTGGACTGCGTTTTCGACCTTGGCCTTGTCGCGCGGCTTTCGCGGACGCGCGGGCACGATGCCGAAGCCGCAGTGCTGCGCGAAGTTGTAGTAAGTCGGATTGAGGTCGGGATCGTAGCGATGCGCCCGGGTCACGCCGGTCTTGGTGTTATCGGGAACGGCCAACGCCGGGATGCCGTGAAAGTGCTCGAAGGCGTGGACGTGGCCGCGCAGCCAGGACTCCATCTGCTGATCGCGCATCGCCTCGGCCCAGGTGTAGGAACTGACGCCGAGGGCGGCCACGAACAGCGATGCCTGCCAGACTTCACCGGTCTGGCGGTCCTGGATGGGGATTGTATCTCCGGCCCAATCCACGAACATCTTCTCGCCGGCTTTGTGCTCCTGGCGCAGCACCAGGTCGAGCTTCGAGCGCCAGCGCTGGTACAAGTAGCAGAAGCGCGAGTAGCGGTAGCCGTCCGGATGTGCCTGCCGGTACTCTTCCCACAGCAACTGCAGGGTGAGATGTTTGTGCTCGCGCAGTTCGGAATGAATCGCGGTGAAGTCGGGCAGCGGCCGTGCCGGGTTCTTCTCGACGGGCTTTTCCGCCTGCGGGAAGAGCGCGCTCTCCAGTCGCACTTCGTCCCAACCCTCGGGCAACGGCCAAGTGAGGCCCGCCGCTTCGGCTCGCTTCAGATACTTGTGGACCGTGCCGACGCCGATGGCGCAGCTTCGCCCGATCTGCTGGTAACCCAGCTTGAGTTCATAACGGAGGCGCAAGACCTCCCGTAGTTTTCGCATGGACAGTCTCCTGGCCGGCACTCCAGATCCTCCCTTGGAGGGTTCATTGTGCCGGTGTGATGTCCAGCGTCGCTACGCCCTGTGGAAAACATTCCGGGTGATGGTGAAAGCCATTCCGGGTTCGAGCGAAAACCGTTCGCCTTCCCGCCGGAATCGCCGTTCGACTTCAGCCCGGAATCCCGTTCACCTTCACCCCGGAATCGTTTTCACGTTCACCCAGGAATCCCGTTCACCTTGGCCCGGAATCCGCACTATCCACAGGCAGGCAGAGTGCCGCTCAAGCTTTCCCGCCTTGCTCGATCACACCCATCTGATACGATGGCATAACAATAAGAAAACACCTCCGGCGCATGGCGGGAGGTGGGCAATCTTAGCGCAAAAACGCTCGGGGTCTTTTCGAGTTGGCTGGCGGATACATCGGTAGACCTCAGTGGTCGCAATCCGGGGAGGGAAACACCAGGAATGGGATTCAGGATGGATGTGGTTATCGTCAGGCAACCATCACCAATG
>DATMXS010000210.1:0-3367 GCA_035561355.1 Bryobacteraceae bacterium
GCGGCACGGTTTGCTGCCGCGGCTGGCAGAAGTCCGGTTCTGCCAGAGGCGCCCCGCGTGCCGCGTACGTGCCTGCCGAGCGGACAGCCCTGCGGTGCTCTGCCGGAATCGGAAACTGAGCTTTCAGAACTGTCCGGGCAGGAGTCCCCGGCCCTGCGCCCAAGAGTGGCCGCGCTACTCGCCCGGGGTGGCGGCGAGAGGATGGCTCCGCAGGCGGTCGAGGCCGCGATTCGAGATCGCGGCGCAGCCTGCGGCCGAGGTGGCGTCCTTCTGCTGTACCATTGCCCCATATGTGGCGTTTATGCCTGGCCCTCATCGCATGCCTCTCCGCTTCTGCGCAGGCTCCTCGCATTGCCAGCTATGACATCGATGCGCGGCTCGATCCGAAGACTCGCGGCATCCATGGGCGGCAGGTGCTCACTTGGTTGAACGATTCGCCGGACGAGATCCGGGAGCTTCAGTTCCACCTCTACATGAATGCGTTCCGGAACGAGCGCAGCACGGTGATGCGGGAGGCCGGCGGCTGGCTCGCGGAACGGCTGAAGGAGCGCAATGAGTGGGGCTGGATCGACGTGAAGAGCATCCGCCTCGAGAACGGCCCGGACTTGACGAAAGCGATCCGCTACATACAGCCAGACGACGGCAACAAGGACGATCAGACCGTCATGGCCGTGACGCTGCCGCAACCCGTGAAGCCCGGAGCGACGATCCGGGTCGCGATGGACTTCTTTACCAAGCTGCCGCGCGGCGTGCGGCGGACCGGCTGGCACGGCGATTACTACTTCGTCGCGCAGTGGTTCCCCAAGATCGGCGTGTGGGAGAAAGCGGGCGAGCGTTACTCTACACAGGGCCGGTGGAACTGCCACCAGTTCCACCTGAACAGCGAGTTCTATGCCGATTTCGGCGATTACAACGTGAATCTCACGGTGCCGGTGGGCTACGTCACCGGAGCGACCGGCGTTCAGCAATCGCGCAGCGACGATCTCCAGGCTCAGGCGACCATTTACAGGTTCTCGCAGGCGGGCGTACACGATTTCGCGTGGACGGCGTCGCCGAAGTTCCTCCGCATGGAGCGCATGTTCGATCCGGCGAAGGAAGTTTCGGCGCGCGAACTGAGCGCAATCGCGAAGCTGCACGGCATTCCGGAAGCGGAGGCGCGGCTCGACCCGGTCCGGATGATCCTGCTGATCCAGCCCGAGCACGCCGGGCAGGCGGAGCGCCACTTCCGCGCGCTGGCCGCGGGGCTGAAGCACTTCGGCCTGTGGTACGGCACGTATCCGTACCGGACGATCACCTGCGTCGATCCGCCGTATGGCGCGGGCGCCACGGGCGGAATGGAGTACCCGACGCTGATTACCGCGGGTACCGAGTTGATCGCCGCCGAGGACGAGCAGACTCCGGAGATGGTGACCGTCCACGAGTTCGGGCACCAGTACTGGTATGGCATGGTGGCGACGAACGAGTTCGAGGAGGCCTGGCTAGACGAGGGGTTCAATACTTACTCGACGAGTAAGATCCTCGACAAGGTGTACGGGCCGCAGACGGTGCCGATACGGTTGCAGCGTATCCCGGTGGGCGGTGTCCTCGGGTTGCCGAAAGCGGGCTGGGACACGCTGAACCGCGGCGTCTACCTGTTCCAGGCGAAGACGGACACGCTTGCGCGGAATTCGTGGGAGTACGCGAGCGAATCCAGTTACGGCGTGAACGTGTACATGAAGGCGGGGCTGGTGCTCCGGACGCTGGAGGGCTACCTCGGCCAGGATACGATGGCTCGCGTGATGCGGACGTATTTCCAGCGCTGGAAGTACAAGCACCCGGCGACGAAGGATTTCATCGCAGTCGCCAACGAGGTGAGCGGGCAGGACGTCAAGTGGTTCTTCGACCAGTTCTTCTACGGCTCGAACGTGGTGGACTACGCCGTGGAGAGCGTGAAATCGAAGAAGGACGAGCCGAAGAAGGGGCAATATACCACCACGGTCCGTCTGCGTCGCGAGGGCGAGGCCGTGGTGCCGGTGGACGTAAAGGTCCGGTTCAAGAACGGCGAAACAGTGTGGGAGAAGTGGGACGGCAAGTATCGCTGGACGGACTTGAAGGTGACGAAGGCGGCGGAGACGGAGTCGGTCGAGATCGATCCGGGAAGGAAGATCGTCCTGGACGTCAGCTTTGCGAATAATAGTTGGACATCGAAGCCCGCGCAGGCACCGTTCGTGAAATGGACGGCGAACTTACTTTTCTGGGCGCAGAACTTGCTGCTGTTCGTCTCGAGCCTGGCGTAAGGAGAACACCGTGACAGGCTTTTCAGCGGTTCGAGCCGGCATACGGCAGGTGATGGCAGCGCGGCGTCTCTGGCTGACTTACTATGTCGCGACGCTGGGTTTCGGGATTGCGGCGGCCCTCCCACTCGCCCTGCTCCTTGGAAGCAGCCTGGGAGGAACGACGTGGCCCGAGCGCATGAACGGGCGGTTCGATCTCGACTGGCTTTTCGAGTTCGTGTACCGGTCCGGCGACACGGCGAGCACGACGTTCGGTCCGGTCGTCCTGGCGCTGGGGGCAGGATACGTGCTGCTGACCACGTTCCTTTCGGGAGGCGCGATCGCGCATTTCGCATCGGGCACGCAGCGGTACGACGCTGCGGTGTTCTGGGGCGCCTGCGGGCGGAACTTCGGAAGGCTGCTCCGGTTGGTTGTGTATTCTGTGATCTTTTACGCAATCGTCCTGATGGCGAACAGCGCGCTGGCCGCGCTCGGCGGGCGCATCTGGGCGGAGAGCATGGAGGAGCGCCCGGTGGCGATTTACGGATGGGCGCGCGCGGCGGTCACGCTGCTCCTGCTGCTTTACGTGAACATGGTGGTGGATTATGCGCGGGTGCGACTGGTGGTGGACGACAGCCGTAAGTCGCTTCGCGCGGCTCTCGGGTCGTTCGGCTTCGTTGCGCGCAACTTCGGCGTGGCCGCGGGCGCATTCGCGATCGTGTTCGCGCTGTTCGCGGCGCTCGTCGGAACGGGCCACGTGCTGGTCCGTGTGCTTCCGTGGGTGCTCGTCATCATTGTTCAGCAGGGGTTCGTGTTCGGCCGTATCCTGGTGAAACTGCTGTTCTATGCGTCCGAGACGCAAGTCTACATGGAATTGCGGCCAGTGCCGCCGCCCGCGCCAGAGCCGCTAATCGAAAGCATTCCGGAGAATGCTGCCGCCGATCAGGTCGACGCGCCGCCGCCCGATGCCGCCGCGCCGATCGACATTGAGGCACTCGTAAGCGGAAACGAGGAACAGCCAGGCTAAGACGACGGCCGAGTCGCGGGAATACTATCCTGCGATCAGACATGAAAGCCGCGCGCATTCACCATCACGGGGGGCCGGAGGTGCTGGT
>DATMXS010000211.1:0-12395 GCA_035561355.1 Bryobacteraceae bacterium
TATCTCTTGCGACGCGCAGCATCCGTTCAGCCCGCCTCAGCGTCCGCCAGGATCAAGTCACAGACGGTCGGCAGCGCGGCGAAATCGTGGGAGTAACGCACGCGCCTCAGCGGCACCGCGGACACAACACTCATTAGAAACCGGAACTGCCGCGCCAGCATGTCGGCGTCGGTCAGATCCAGCCGGAAAGCGGCTTCGAGGAGGATCGGAACACCTTGCGAAGGATGCGCTTCACCGAGTGAAGGCGCGGCGTCGCGCGGCCCGGGGTCCAGAAGATAGATGCGGCTGAGCGGCGCACAGCGCGGCGGAACGGCTTCCGATTCGAGCAGTTTCTTGGCTTCGTGCCCAGTGACAGCGGGGAGCGAGCCGTGGTCGCCGCACAGCGCCTCGGCCGAATCGGGCCATAGCTTGGAACCGCGGTTGCCGGAATAGGCGACGAGACCGTCCTGGGAATCGGCGAGAGCCAGGCAGTCGTCGGAGAGGAGCGGACGCGCCGGGCTGGCAAGCGCGGCAGCCAGCGTGGACTTGCCCGCGCCGGAGGGGCCAATGAACGCGCACGCGGCGCCGCCGACAAGCACCGCACTCGCGTGCAGACACTCGTACCCGCGAAGGTTCAAAACGAGGGGGATTACCTGATCGAGGAACAGCCGCCGAACTGTGGAAGCCGCCGTTCCGGCCGCGGGCCGGCCGTCAATCCTGCCGCCGCGTTCCGAGATTACGAACGCGCACACGCCCGCGAAATCGATGACATAGCAAGCATCGGAAGGCGACTTACCGAAAGCTGGCCACGCGCGACCGTCCGCGAGGCGGGCATAGTGGTACCAGACTGTATCGGTCGGCACGGGCGCACTTAGGCGCAAGCGGAACCTCGAGACGGGTGGCGCGGCCGTTTCCGCCAACTCCGGAAACGGCTCGCCGGTCTCGAAGACAAAGCCGGATACCTCGTAACCCCGTCTGGATAGGCACGGGCGTTCGAAGCCGCTGCTGCGCAGGTCAGTCACTCGCTAACCGCTCGAGCGAACGTGCGCAACCGCTTACCGACGCTTGATGGGGGGCAGATCCGCACCCCTGCCGCCGGCGCTGTCGGCCTTGGAGCCGCTCTTTGCCGCGGTCAGCTTCGCGGCGTTGCCGTAACATACCAGCTTAGGGGCAGAGTACGGCTTCTTGCCCGTGAGTCTCTGCTCGCTTACACGATTCATCATGATGACCTCTTGTGCGGCGTTGGAGCGCGCGCAACCACAACTCGGTGCGGACAAATGCCGCGATTCCATTTGTGCTGCCGTCGGCCTGCCCGGCGCAGTAATCCTCAAAACAGCGAAACAGCGCAGCAGGCTCGACCAGTCCCATTTGCGCCAATTCGGAGTTTCGGATTGAAGAAGCGATTATACCAGTCTGACGCCCCTGCAACTCCCTCTTTATGAAGGCATCGAAGCCAGTCTTATCAAAGCGGGTTCGAATGGACTCCGGAAGTAACCCTACCATCGAATCACGCAGCGCCAACTTACTCGCCAGGAGCGCTGAATGCTCCATCGGAAGGCTGAGTCCGTACTCAATGAGCCGGCGATCGAAAAACGGATGGCGGAAGTCGAGCGAGAACGCCGCGCCAAGCGCGTCCGTGCCGGGCAGCGTGTAATCGATCGACCGGCCGGAACACAGCCCGCGATACAGGCGTTCCTGTGTTTCACCCGCGAATACACGGCCTCGGTGTCTTGGAGTCGGAGGCGCCGCTGCCCTCAACCACAAAGGCCGTGGCGTACGGGCCACGCTCACATGCCGGAGCGCCGACGGAAGAAACGGCCGCACGCAGGCATTGAAGCCCAGCCGCAGCGGACTCTCGGAGTAGTAATGCGCTCGCTCCCGAACGGTCTGGAGAGCGATTCGGTACTCACGGCGGCGCACCAGGTCGGTGATATATGCTGTCCCCGAGGTCAGCAACTCGTCGCCCCCGAAGCCCCAAAGCAGGACGCGCGTCCCCTGCTCACGGGCACGCTCCAGCAACCCGAATGTCATCGAAAACGTCAGATCGGGCGGGACACCGGGGTAGTCCAAGGGCTCACCCAGGTTGAGAAACCCGGCGTTGGAGTCCGCAGCGAAGCGTTCGACGCCAACGTTCGCGGCGCGGGCTGCATCGTCGATGTAGCGGCCTTCGTCGCACGGCAGCGTGGGGAACACGAGCGAGTAGGCCCGCAGCTCGCGGGCGGGCTCCACTGCGCGCGCCATGCAGACGATAGCGGCCGAATCCAGACCACCGCTCAGCGTCGCGCCCGCCGGTCCCGTACTCCGGAGCCGGCGCCGTACCGCATCCTCGAACAGTTCCCGGAACCGTTCTGTGGCTTCGGCGCGATCCGCATAGCGCGCAGGCTGAACGCTTGCCCAATCGTGATAGCGGCGCACCCGCAGGCCATCGCGCCCCACGGTGAGGCAGTGGCCGGGAGGGAGGCGGCGGATGCCCGCGTACAGCGTCCGCTCCGGTGCGGGGAAACGGTCAACCAGCGACAGCGCAAGCGCGCCGGCATCCGGCCCGGCGGGAATACCCGGATGGTCGAGCAGCGCTTCGGCCGAACTCGCACAGGCGAACAGGCGCTCGGAGTGGAAGTAATACAGTTGTCTGACACCCGCCTGATCGCGTCCGCAGAAGAGCCGCTTGCGCCGCCGGTCATAAAGCGCGAACGCGAAGTCGCCGAGGAACCGCTGTGCGCACTCCTCGCCCCAGCGCTCATATGCGAGCAGCACCAGGTCCGCATCGGTCACGAGCGTAGTGATCCGGCAGCCGAGATCACGTCCAAGTTCCTCGCGATTGTCCAGCCTGACGTCGGCCGCGAGGACGAGCGCGCCGTCGCGGCTGATCGCGGGTGATGACTCGAACTGCGCTTCGGGAGTGGAAGGGAGTAGGTGATGCGTGATGCGCCCAGGGCCTTCGCTCCATACGCCGGGCCCGGCCGGATCGCCGACAGCCCGCACCGTGCTGCGACGCCCGGCAGGCGCGCCGTCCAGGTTTGTGATGGCGATGAAGCGGCTCACGTTCTCACCCGATCCGCAGGATCGGCGTAAAGTCCGGCGATTCCGCACTCCCGATTGCGATCTGCCCCGCGCACTCGACCCACGCGTGCGCCCGGAAACCGGGGCTCACGTTTCGCGCAACCCCAACACAAATCACCGAAGGCAGACCATTGCGCCGCATGAGCACATGCGCGGCGAACGCCTCGGCAAGGCAAGTAGATCGGGGCACGTAGCGACCGGCCGCCGCGACAGCCCACCCGATCCTCTTGGCCGGGTCCGATCCTTCGCGCCCCCGGCGCTGACACCGTCGGGCAAACCTGGACACCGTCTCGAGCTTCAAAAGCGCCAGCGCGCACCGGGCGGCGGCAACCCACACCACCGCCTGCGCGAGTAGCCGGCGGTCAGCCGGCGACAGGTTGCGAAACTGCGTCAGGCGGCTCACTCACAACCTCGATCAAACCCGCGCCCCTGAGTTCCGTAATCAGGCGCTGGAGGTCCTGTTCGCATCGCTCGGGAGAGACTTCGAATTCGGCGAGCAGGACGTCCCGTACTTCGCTGACCTGACGAGGGGCGGCGATCAGATCCCAAACCCGCGAGCCAACGGCGTCAAGCCCGTAGTACGTGTCGTTCGTCAGGTTGAGGATGGCTACTTCGTCCCGAAGCGGGCAGGAAATCTGGCCGGCAGCACGGCGCACTACGGCGCCCGAATGTACGCCGGCCTCTTCCCTGCGACCTACCGCTTCCATCGGCGTGCCGCGTAAGCGATCGCGAGGAGACCAGCCCCGACAAACCCGAACGTGGCGGGTTCGGGAACCGCGTCGGACATCGCCAGCGTCTGTGTTCCAGAGTACACCCCGGAGTTCGTGTTCACGAGATAGCCGCCACGCGCAGACGGGTAGTCCGCGATCCTGATGTTGTCGAGGTAGTACTGCAGTTTCGAGGCGTCATCGACGAGGAACGCGGCGCCCATGCCGGTGAAATACAGCACGTCTATCATTGTGCCTGCAGTGCCGCCGCCAACGTAGCGAATGTCATCGCCGCCGCCCAGGACGCGGTCAGCGCCGAAATAGATGCCGATCGCACGGGTGCCGAACCCGATAGAACCACCGAGCAGGGCCCCGTACGTATCGCCGAGGAACGATTCAGTGTAGATCACGTTGTTCAGCGAGAACCTCTCGCCATTGCCCTGGATGGCAGCACCCCAGTACAGCATGTTGCCGTACTGGCCGTCGTAACCGGCGGGCGGCGGAGTCTCCCCGCGCCACGACTGGAAGTAGTTGTACGTCGAGACCACATCGGATGACTCGAATGATGAAGCCCGTTCGTAGTAGGACGGGGTTCCGGCGGAGCCATACGAACTGAGCCCGTTCTCGAGGGCGAAAAGAGCATTCGCAGAATACTGGCTGAATGTCGCAGCAACGTCGATATCCGGCCCGATAGACGGGAAGATATTAATGACCGGCGCGGCGCCGGCGACCCCCGCAACGAGCAGGAAACCGATCACGATCCGAAGATTGCTGAACGAAAACTGGTGACGAGCCACAGATCTCTCCTTGTAAGTCAACCGATTCTAATGCAATGCCGAGGGCAAGGGCAACCTAAAATTGTCAGGTTTAGCACCGTTTTGTTTGTAATACAGCGTGATACACTTCAGTTTGCCGTAGAATGACCATTCCTCGACATCTTATGCACTCTGGTGTGGCACGGTGGTTTACGGCGGGGCTGGCGACGTTAGTACTCACGGGCTCCATCTATCTTCTCATTTACCCACCATATGAGGAGATTCCCACCGAAGGTCCGGGGCGCATCCCAGCGCTCGAACGGGCACTGCGCGGGGATTTGGCATCGGCGCGGCGCTGGTGCGATTTAGGCGACGCACTCGCAGATGCCGAGCGCATGGAAAAGGCCGACCTCTGTTATAAGCGAGCCGTTCAACTTGCGCCGGGGAACGCGCTGATTCAGATCCGCGCCGTAAACTTCCGCGTGATTCATGAGCAGACTGACCAGATGCTGCCGATTGCGAAGCGCGTACTCGAACTGACCCGGACGTATGACGCAATTCTGTTCAGTTACTTCGATCGCCTGCTGGATGATCCGCAAGTAGTCATTGCACAAATGCGGGGTAATCGGGAAGCACTTAGGGCATACTTAAGCCACGCCATTGCGGGGAAACAGTCCGCATTCGCGGCGCATGCATGGGCGGAAGTCGAGAAGAGCGGATGGGCAGATGACAAATTAGCGGCTTCGTATGTGAATGCCCTCGTCGCGGACAAGCAGTATCCCGAGGCAATGGCGGCCTGGGTGCGCTACTTGGGCAACCGCGCGCAGGAGTATCCGGGGCGCAACCTTGTGTATAACGGCCGCTTCGAGTCAGAGCCGGTGCCCTGCGTGTTTGACTGGATGATCCAGAATGTGGCGGGCGCAACCGTCAGCCGGGACGGGTCAGGCGGCCAGGGCGGCGCAGGGCTGCGGATCGATTTCGCGGGCACGCATAATGTGGACTACCGTCACGTGTGGCAAGCAACGCTGCTGCCTCCGGGCAAATATCGCCTGCGGGCCAGCTTGAAGTCCGACGGCATCACGACCAACGAGGGTCCACACATCGTGGTAACAGACCCGGCAGACAGCCGCGGCCTGGCTGTGACCTCCGACCCGGTGGCAGGTTCGCAAGACTGGACCCCGACAGAACTGACCTTCACGGTCACCGACCACACCCGCCTGGTCCTAGTCCGCATAGCGCGCAAACCCTCAATAAAGTTCGACAACAAAATCGCCGGCACGCTATGGGTGGATAACATCGAAGTGGTGGGGCAAGCACCCTTGCCTGCGAACCGGCCGCCCCGTCCGGTTCAGCCGGGCGCAAGCCCGGCTTCTTAGTTTGGCTTCTTCACCCATTCCTGTATGCAAAGCCGGCGCCGGCCGGTTCTCGGCCAAGGGTGCCGCCGCCTTACTCCGCCGTCCCGATCCCAGCAATCCACGCCAGCGCCATCAGGTTCGCTGGTACATACAGGTTGAAATCGACGAAGCTGTGCAGCGCGATGGCCACATAGGCGCCGAGGCAGGCAATCGCGCGGTATCGCAGCTCGGGCGTGGGGGCCTTGCGGATATTGCGGACGGTCAGACGCACGGCGAAGAACGCCGCGGCCGCCAGCATAATCATCGCCGGGATGCCGAGTTCGGCCGCGAGTTGAAGGTAATCGTTGTGCGCGTAGTTCACGAAGAAGGCCGGAATCGCCTTCTGCATCTGCTGCGCACCGCGGTGATAAGCGCCGTACCCGCAGCCCGCGATTGGATAGGCCTCGATCACAGTCACCGCGTCATGCCATAGCGCACTTCTCGTGGCGTCCGGGGGACCGTCCGGATTCTCCAGTGTTCCGAAGCGGCCGATCAGGACCGGGGTCGCGAACAGGAGGAACGCGAGACAGGCAGCGGCGACGACGGTCAGCACCCCTCCGCCTCGCTTCACGGCGCCTCCGCCTGTGGACGATGTCGTAACGAGCAGTAAAGCAGCGCTCGCCAAGCCCGCGATGCTGGCCGCATATCCCATGCGCGATTGCGACAGGACCACTCCGGCGATGCACAGGCCGAGCGCTGCCACTCCCGCCGCACCGGCCACGACGCGGCCGCCGCCCGTAAATGCGTACACGATCAAGACCAGCGCGAACGGCAGCGCCAACTCGAGAAAACCGGCGAAGTGATTGCGGTTCACAAACGTGCCGTGCGCAACGGAGGGTCCGCCGACAGCCTGCACCAGCCCGAGCACGGCCGAACCGGACGCCAGGGCGAGTACCGGAACCACGGGAGCCCACACTGGCAGGCGCTGCCTGCTCGAAAGTGCGTTCGATACCGCGAATGCGAGAATTGCCGCGCCGGCCCAGTTCACCCGCTGAGCGCCGTCCGCCACAGAGGCAGTGAGGGCTGCGGTTGAAACGGAGCCGAGTACGCCGCGCGCGGCATCAACCACTTCAAACCGGACCGGCGAGAGCAGGGCGATCAGGCCGGCCGGGACAGGTACGAGCTGGAAAACGGCATAAACGAAAACGGCCCCGAGCGGCACGATGACCGGAAGCGGCGGACTTGGCAGGTGCCCTTTGCACGCGAGCGCGTAAGCCAGGAAACTGCCCAGGCCGAGCACCCAGGAATGCAGCAGGAGCGTCCCACCGTCATAAACGGCATAGCAGAGAGAAAGAGTAAGTACAGCCAGACTCAGGTTTGCCATCCTCGAGGTCCCCCGTTCACTCAAGGCCGACTGCAAACGGCCACTGATTCGCCCGGGACAGGCTCGTCGAGGCAAGGCTCGCACGATGGGTTCTGATAAGATTGGCCCCCGGCGTCCTTGAGAAACCACTCCTGGCTGCACCAACCGGAGGAGCCCCAGGAAGGCCTTGCGTCCAGCGGTCCGGTTTTGCCGTCAAAGCTCAGAGTTCCACTGCCGGAGAGTATCGGGTTCGATAACCTGGGAGTGGAAACTTGCGTTCGGCCGGCGAGAACATATCCGGTCGAGCCCTTTCTGAGGACTACAGAAATGTGATTCGTGGCGGCATTGAGGGAAGCGGCCGAGCCCTCAGCGAGTGTGATGCGGCTGCCGTCTTTGAACAAAACGCGCGCGGGCGCGCCGAGGGCTTCCACGACATCTCCGTCGAACACCGGCCACCTGGGAACGCCTTTCGCCCGAATAAGGGCGCCGTTGATTCTGGCGTACTCGCCGGCACTGAGTGAGCCCACATGTCTGCGGACCCGGCTGGTCTCACTTCTATTGGCGGCTAGATTGTGCGATGGAGCATCGGCAAATGCCAGCGCAACGGCACAAACGGCCAGTAACTTAGTGCGGACAATCCGAGATGGCAAAAACCTTTCTCCAAACGAGCCAAGACTATGTATCGTATTCCCTGTTACAGCGAAAAGCAACAGGGAGTCTGGTCGAATGGATTATAGGATCCGCACAAATGTATCGTGTTTTGCGGTTTCTTCGGTTCGGCGCCCGCGCTGAAGCTCAGACAGTTTCGGAGTCAGAACGCGGCGGAGGAGGGCGGTTAGCGGGCCGATGATCGGTTCGACTGAGTTGTCGTAATTGCAGCTCAGTTTCACAAAGGCGTCGCGAGAAAGAGGTACGGTAACCGTCCAGGAATCGGCTGTGCCTCCGTCGCGGCGGTCCGTCAGGACCGCGTGATCGAGGCGGATGGATACGCTGGTGAAGCCGAAGGCAAAGGCGGCGTCACGGATGAGAGTCCAGCATTGCTCGACCGTAGACGCTTTTTCGAGATGGCGGCCTAGTGCCTGTATGTTCAATTGCGCGTTCAACATCCGGCGGAACATGCGCGGGCGGAAGAGGCGGCCGGCTACGCGAAACTCCGAATACCCGAGGAACTGAATGCCGACCCACGCAGCGACGCAGAAAATGACGAGAACAATGCCGGCGAACTGGCCCTTGGCGACACTCTGCATCACCGAAAGGGCAGCGGCCAGGCCGCAGACGCCGTAGAGAAGCAGGGCCACGCGGCGGGGTGAGAGGCCACGATCGAGTAGCCTGTGGTGTATGTGGCCGCGGTCGCCGCCGAAGATTTTCTGGCCGCGCAACAGCCGGCGCGCGATGGCGAGGGCCGTATCCAGAAGCGGGATGGAAAGCGCCAGCAAAGGCGCGGTCATTCCCAGAAGGGTTGCGGATTTTTGCGACCAGATAACGCCGTAACACCCTAATACAAAGCCGATCGTAAGGCTTCCGCAATCGCCGAGAAAGATGGATGCCGGGTTGAAGTTGTAGCGCAGGAAGGCGAGCAGGGCCCCGATCAGGGGCGCAGTCGCCAGCATGAGCGTGTAATCGCCCTTGAGCGCCGCGGCGCAGAACGTGGTGAGCGTGGCGAACAGCCCGACTCCGGCGGCGAGCCCGTCAATACCATCGATCAGGTTGAAAGCGTTGGCGCAGCCGATGAGCCAGAACACCGTCAGCGGATACATCCACCAGCCGGACGCGAACGTATGGCCGGCCAAGCCGTGGATCAGGACGCCGGACCAGCAGGCGAGAGACGCCGCGAGCAGCTGGCCTATCAGTTTTTGCCAGGGTTTGAGGCCCCAGAGGTCATCGAGCAGGCCCGTGATGAAGATTATTGCGACGGCCGGCAGCAGGTGGATGACGAACGGTAGTTTACTGATGACGAGTTTGCTTCCGCCTGCGTTCGTGAGCATGAGAACAGCGAACGCGGCAGCGAAGGCGAAGACGATCGGCACGCCACCGACCCTGGGTACAGCAGTCTTGTGAAGCTTCCGGCCCTGATCAGGCCGGTCGACGAAGCCTAGGCGGAGTGCAGCGTTCCGGACAAGCGGCGTTAAGACGAGAGCTAGCGCAAATGAAACAAGCGTCAGGAAGAGCAACGAGTACACGAATCATCTCCTGCCCGCGAACTTCCGCGGGTTCTTATTGTTCGTGCGGGGTATTTCCGAAACAGGATCGCGGGATCAGCCGCCGCGGGGGAACGCCAGCCGTGATTCCATTGCGGGTTCGACATTCCTACTTGCCAGCCGCCGCGGCTCGCGCGGCGACATACCAGTCAATCGTATTCTTCAAACCCTCCTCAAACGAAGTGCGCGCACGCCAGGCAAATTCTCGCTCGGCGCGTGAAATATCCAGGCAACGCCGCGGCTGGCCGTCGGGCTGTGTTGCATCCCAGACGATGCGGCCACCGAAGCCGGTTAGTGTAGCAATTTTCTGAGTAAGATCGCGTATCGAAATTTCGCGGCCGCTTCCGAGGTTTACTGGTTCCGGCTTATCGTAGCGTTCCGTAGCGGCAATGATACCCGCTGCGGCGTCCTCAACATATAGAAATTCGCGGGTTGGCGTACCAGTACCCCAGCAAACTATCTCTTCCCTGCCCTGTTCGACGGCTTCCACGCACTTGCGGATGAGCGCGGGGATTACGTGGGAGCTTACCGGATCGAAGTTATCGCGCGGCCCGTAGAGGTTGACCGGAAGTAGAAAGACGGCGTTCATGCCGTACTGTTCACGGTAAGCCTGGCATTGGACGAGGAGAGCTTTTTTGGCGATACCGTAAGGAGCGTTGGTTTCTTCGGGGTAACCGTTCCAGAGGTCTTGTTCACGGAAAGGAATGGGGGTGAACTTGGGGTATGCGCAGATAGTACCGAGTACAACGGTTTTCTCTACCCCATAGCGGCGACAGGCTTCGATGAGTTGAATCCCCATGATCGCGTTGGCGTAGAAGAACGAGCCGGGATTGGCTCGGTTGGCGCCGATGCCGCCGACTACGGCCGCGAGATGTATGACAACTTCGGGGCGCTGTTCGGTAAAGAGGCGGTCGATGTCGGGCTGGCGGGTGAGGTCGTAATCCTCGATCCGCGGGACGAAGACGCCGGTGCAGCCGCGGGCTTGGAGCTGGGCTACGAGGTGACTGCCGAGGAAGCCGGCGCCGCCGGTTACTAGGATTCGTTTAGTGCTGAGAGTCATAGAAGGTGAAAGAGGCATGGATAATCAGCGCGCGTTGGTTATTCGGAGGCCGTCGTTGGCGATTTTGTATTGATAGAGGCGGGCGGGACCGGTGAGGGTGGAAAGGAGTCCGCGGAGCTTGGCGGCGGCGTCGGGGTCGTGGGCTAAGAGGATCAGGAAGCCTCCGCCTCCGGCACCGGCTAGTTTGGCTCCGGAGATGTGGGGGGCGGCCAGGTCCAGAAGAGCGTTGATAGGGGCGTTGGTGGTGTGGGGGTCTAAGACCTTGTTCAGCTTCCAGTGGCGGTTGAGGAGCTGGCCGGCGTAATCCCATTCGCCTTCCTGGAGGGCATAGGCCATTTCTACCGCCAGGGTCTTGATGCTGTGGAGGACCTGGACGGTGGAGACTTCCCTTGCGAGGTAACTCCCGACTACCTGATTCAGGAGACCTTTGGCGATGCGGCGGATACCGGTGTAATAAAGGACCATCCGCTCAGAGAACTCGGCCTGCCGTTCAGGCGACCACGTCAGGGGCTGGACCCTTATACGCTGGCGGACGCCCGGGCCGGAGGAGATGAGCTTCGCGCCGGGGAAGATGCCACCTGCCTGATCCTGCCAGCCGCCGCCGGTGGTCATTCGCTGTTCCAGGACCATGACACGGTCGCTTAGTTCCTGGTTCGTAAAGTCGAGGCCGAAGGTAGCGGCGAGCGCTCTTACGACTGCCGCGGCCAGGATGCTGCTGGTGCCTAGTCCGGAGCCCAGGGGGAGATCGACTGCGGTTCGGATCTCGAGGCCGCCGCCGTCGAGGGCGCTTGCGAGATCGCGGCCCGGTTGGGCAATGCCGAGGATGGAGAGGGCTACTCGCGGGATCGACCAGGGAGAGCCGGGTTCGGCTGGGGCAAGGAGAGGTCATCCATTGTGGTGAAGACGGCTTCGCCCTCGCCTTCGGCTATGCAGCGGACTTGGGGCTGGGCGATGCGGTGGACGGTGGCTCGGATGGGGTAATCGCCGTTGAGTTCGAGGGCGATGTTGAGGACGGTGCCGCCCCAGTCGAGGCAGAAGGGGGGAGTGTCGGACCAGCCTCCGGCGAGGTCGATTCTTGGAGGAGCGGAGACGGTTGTGGCAGCAGGAGTAGGAGCGAGGAGGGGGCAGCCGCGCTTTGCGCGGCCGGATGGGCAGGAGTGCCCATCCCGGCGGCCAGGAGTGGCCGCGCCACGGTGCCGGACTCTACGGCTTGGCGGACGGCCTTGAAGGCTTTGGCTTTGGCGGTGTCTTGTTCTTCGGAGAGGCCGGCTAGGGCTAGGAAGAGGCTGGCTTGGTAGTAGCGGCTGGCGGCTTCGGTTGGGGCGGTTGGTTCTATGGCGGCGGCGCTGGCTATCAGGGCTCGGCCGGCTCTTACTGCCGAGGCTATTGCGGGGGGCCTTGCTACCAGGGCTCGGACATCGCCGCCGGATTCGGCCAGGGCTACGGCCGCTGCGGTCCACTGGCGTTCGGCTCTTCTTAGAGCGGCGTCGGACAGGGCTCTCGGATCGGCCCATCGGGCGCTCGATGCGAGGGAGTGGCGGGGGGCTGCGAGCCAGTGCTCGAGTGTGAAAGTGCCGGGTTGGCCCAGGAACCATTGGACGGCGGACCAGCAGAAATCGGGCGAGCCGGCCGGGAAGAGGGCGGCGTTCCAGAGGGTGCGGTCGGGCAGGGGGATGTCGGGCCAGACGAGGTCGGGGTCGAGGCGGAGGTTGGCGATCGCTTCGAGGATGGGGAGGTCGAGCCAGGTGGCGGAGGAGAGAGGTCGCTTCGGGTCGTCATTGGCGCCGTAGACGCGGATGATCGTGGCGGTGCCGGAAGGGACGGCCGAAGAGGGTCCGCCTGCGGATTCCTCGCCGGAGGGGACACCCGAAGAGTGTCCCCGTCCGGATTCCACGGATTCCTCGCCGGAGGGGACACCCGAAGAGTGTCCCCGTCCGGA
>DATMXS010000212.1:0-27781 GCA_035561355.1 Bryobacteraceae bacterium
GGGTTCTACGGTCCTGTAGGTCGGGCAGAGGGCGTCCTGCGCTTCCTCGATCGACTTGAAGATGCCTGCGGCTAAGAACGCGAAGATTGCGGAGCCCAGGCTGGTCACCTCGCTCTGCGGGACCAGGACGGGCTTGCCGAGGACGTTTGCATACACACGGTTCAGTGTTTCGTTCTTCTGCGGAATGCCGCCGCCGTTAATCACGCGGCGGATCGGGACTCCGTTCTCCGCCATGCGCTCCAGGATGATCCGCGTGTGGAATGCGGTCCCCTCGATCGCGGCGAACAGTTCGTCCTGGGCCGTATGCGTCAAGTTCCAGCCGAGCGTGATTCCGCCGAGTTCGGGGTTCACCAGTACCGTGCGGTCGCCGTTATCCCAGGTGAGGCGCAGCAGTGCTGTCTGCCCTGCCCTGAAGTTCTCGAGGCCCGCCGATAGCGCCGCCACCGTCGTGCCGGCTCGTTTCGCGATTGCGTCGAAGATGTCGCCGGTCGCGGAGAGCCCCGCCTCGATGCCGAAGTAGCACGGGTGAATGGAGCCCTTTACTACGCCGCACACGCCCGGGATGAGGTCCACCTCTTTCGCGATCGCCATGATGCACGTCGAGGTGCCGACGACGTTCACGACGTCGCCCTCGCGGATACCGGCGCCGATCGCGTCCCAGTGCGCATCGAACGCACCGACCGGGATCGGAATGCCCGCTCTTAACTGAAGGGCCTCAGCCCACTCCGGCGAGAGCGTGCCCGCGATCTGATCGGAGGTCGCGTACTGGCCTGCCAGTTTTGCCGGGACGCCCTCTAGTAAGGGGTCCACGCCGTTCAGAAAGCTCTCCGGCGGGAAGCCGCCGAGCGCGGGGTTCCACATCCACTTGTGTCCCATCGCGCACACGCTGCGCGCCGCTTCCGCCGGGTTCTTCTTGCCTGTAAGGACGGCCGCGACCATGTCGCAATGCTCCAGAGCACTCGCCATGTTCGCGCGCCGCTCCGGGTTGTGGCGCAGCCAGTGCAGCAGCTTCGAGAAGCCCCATTCAGAGGAGTACACGCCGCCGCACCAGCGGATGTTCTCGAGGTCCGCCTGCTGCGCCGCGCGCGTAATCTCGGCCGCTTCGCCCTTTGCCCGGTGGTCGCACCAGAGGTAGTAATCGTCGAGTGGGTCAAGGTTCGCGTCTACTGGGATTACGCTGGATCCCGTGGTATCGAGCGCGATCGCTTCCACCTGTTCGCCGCTCACTCCTGCGGTTTCGAGCGCCTTGCGGGTGGCCTCGACGAGCGCGCGCATATGCTCGGCGTGGGACTGGGTCGCGTGGTCGGGATCTTCCTTTTTGCGGACCAGCGGGTAATCAGCGACTGCCGATCCTATCCGCCCTCGCGAGCTGTCCACGATGGAGACCCGTACGCTCAGAGTCCCGAAATCCACTCCCGCTACGATTGCCATGCGTGCTCTCTCCCGATAAGTAAAGGATGCGGGTTCAGGCGAACGGCGTTTCCCGAACCCGCGAACTTAGTAACAAGAGGCTACTCTTCGTGCCAGTACATATCCCAGCCGAGGTACTTCGTTGTGGCTTCATAGACGGCCGGAGCGACGTGCGCGAGGTTAGCCGCGACGTGATGCTCGAACCCGTTCTCGCAGATGTACCGCAGCAGACCCTGGAGTTCCGGGATCTCCACGACGCCCGCCCCGCCAAAAGTTTCGAGCGGATCGTTCGTGAACTGGCCCTCGCCGACGTAGCCCTGAATCATCCCGAACTGGTCGTTCGTGGAGAACCGGACGTAAGTCATGGGGCTTTCCTTCACCCGGCCGACGCACGTTCCGAACGTGTTTTCCTTGCCAACCGTACCGGCGATGATCTCCTGGAAGTCCATCCGGACGCTCTGGAAGAAGTGCTTCGGCAGGTTCGAGCAGTGGAAGCAAACCGCTTTGTTCGGGTCCTTGCCGTAGTTGTTGTTCCAGTCGAGAAGCGCACTCGGCGTCTCCGACGCGAGTTGCAGCGCATACATGCCCAGAGCGCCGCAGACGTCCACTTCGCAAGCGCTCGGCAGCAGGTCATTGGACATCATGCTCATCACTGTGCAGGGCACAACGCCGAAGTACTCTTCGAGCGCGGTCCAGCACTGCACGGTGGACATGTTGACGTCCGCTTCCTTCATCCATTCCTCGATCACGACGCCGAGCTTGGCCATCTTGATCAGCGCCTCGCGCGGGATGTTGTCGGTGGGAACATACCCCTGAATGCCCAAGAGCTTCGTTTGCACCGAGTCGGCCGTCTCGCTCAGGCGTTCGATGCGCCCCAGGATCTCCGAAAGGTCTACCGTCTCGACCGTGATGCCGGCGCCCTCCAGCATCTTCTCGCTGTAGCGAACCGTTTTGAATGCGGCCGGACGGGCGCCGATCGCGCCGATCCTCGCCCGCCGCAGTCCATTCGCCACGCGGCAGACCGCCGAGAACCAGTTGATATCCTGTCGGAAGTCATCGGAATCCGGCGCCACGGTGTGCTGTTTCGTGAGCGAGTACGGGATATTGTACTGTGTCAGGTTGTTGCAGGCAGACATCTTGCCGCAGAAACTGTCGCGGCGATCCCTGATGGTCATCTTACCGGCGCTGTCCGGCGTGGCCTGGATGAGGATCGGCACGTCGAGCTCCGACATGCGTATCGTCTCGGCGATGCCGCGCTCGTCGCCGAAGTTCGGCAGCGTGACCACAATGCCGTCGATCTTGTCGCGGTTCTCACGGAACAGCGCGGCGCATTTCTTGGCCTCGTCCCGCGTCTCCACGGCGCCGAATTTGGTGTCCTCGGGACTGAGCGCCACCACCTTGATGCACGCGCGCTCGAGGGCGGTAATCATTTCCTCACGGCCGCTCTTCGCCAAGTGGTCCGGGAAGAACCCGCGGTTCCCGACGATCACGCCCATCGTCATCTGCTGTTTCATGTCGATTCCCCCTTTTCCGAACGGAAAGACGATATTACCTCAAGCGGCCTCAGCGGTGGCTACCGCCCCGTCCCGTAAATCGACGGCTGCTCCGGTAACCCGCTACATTGGAATTAATGCCTGTTCTGGTCACCGGCGGCGCCGGATACATCGGTAGTGCGGTTGTGGAACTGTTGCTTGCCCGCGGCGAGCAGGTGGTGGTGCTCGATAACCTCTATCGAGGGCACCGCGAGGCAGTCCCCGCGGGGGTCCCGTTCTATGAAGGCACGGTGAGCGACGCCGCTCTCATCGAGCGCATCTGCCACGAACACCGCGCGGATGCCTGCATCCACTTCGCCGCCCTGATTGAGGCGGGCGAATCGGTCAAGGATCCCGCTAAGTATTTCGACAACAACACGGCGCAGGCGCTGGCGCTCATCACCGCCCTCACGCAAGCCGGCGTGAAACGGTTCGTGTTCTCCTCTACAGCCGCAGTCTATGGCCAGCCTCAGCGCACGCCTATCGACGAGTCCCACCCGCTCTGGCCTGTGAACCCCTACGGCTGGTCGAAGTTCATGACGGAGCGCGTACTCGAGACGTTCGATCGAGCCTACGGGATGAAGTTCGTCGCCTTGCGGTACTTCAACGCGGCCGGAGCAATGGAATCACGCGGCGAGGACCACCATCCCGAGACGCACCTGATCCCGAACATCATCGCGGCTGCGCTCGGGAAACGAGAAGCTGTGTCGGTATTCGGCACGGATTATGCAACGCCCGATGGCACCTGCGTGCGCGATTATATCCACATTGCGGATCTCGGCAGCGCGCACCTGCTCGCGCTGGACCACCTCCGCGCCGGCAATGGCTCCGAGTTCATCAACCTCGGGAACGGCACGGGATATACCGTGCTCCAGGTCATCGACGCAGTGAAGCGAGTCAGTGGCCGCGAGTTCCGCGTGGACGTGGGACCGCGCCGCGAAGGCGATCCGTCCCACCTGGTGGCCGATTCCGCGAAGGCGTGCCGCGTTCTGCGATGGGAGCCCGTCTTTCCCTCGCTCGACGACATCATCGGCAGCGCCTGGCGCTGGCATCAGTCGCATCCGAACGGATACAGTTCTTGAGGACTGACGCAAGAAAAAGAGACAAGAGCCGTCCGGCGCGGAGCTAAGCCGCTGGCGTCAGCCCCAGCCCAGGTCGGGACGGGAGGATCAGTTTGCCGCGCTCGACGGTGACTCCGCCGAAAGGGTCGTTGGCAATGAGCAGGCTGCCGTCCAGATCGGCGTAGTCGGCCATGGGCGAAAGGTGCGCGGCGGCCGTTACACTGGCTGACGACGAGATCATGCAGCCGAGCATCGTTTTCATGCCGAGCGACTTCGCCATTTCCAGCATGCGGAAGGCTTCGAGCATGCCACCCGACTTGTCGAGCTTGACGTTGATGCCGTCGTAGGCATCGCGCAGTTTGGGGACGTCTTCGGAGCGGTGTACGGCTTCGTCGGCAATGATCGGGATGTGGACGCGTCCGCGGACCCAACGAATGTCGTCCTGCATGGCTGCGGGCATGGGCTGCTCGATGAACTCAACGCCCTGCTTTTCGAGCCAGTTGATTTTGCGGACGGCCTCGTCGCGATCGGTCCAACCCTCGTTCGCATCCACGCGGAGCGGCTTGTTGGTAACGCTGCGAACGGCTTCGATCGTGGCTTCGTCGGTCTTGAGTCCGACCTTCACTTTAAGGACCGGGAACGCTTCGGCCTCCTTCGTCTTTTGGCGGGTGATCTCGGGAGTGTCGATGCCGATGGAGAACGTCGTGATGGGTGCGTCCTTGGCGTCCAATCCGAAGAAACGATAAAGCGGAACGCCGAGTTTCTGGCCGACCCAGTCCAGCAGGGCGATGTCGATAGCGGCCTTCGCCGCCCAGTTGCCGTCGATGCGCCGGAAGACCTCGCGCATCAGCTTGCGGTAGGGCCAGGGGTCGGCGGCTTCGAGAAACTGGCGCGCGGATTCGATAGCCGCCTGACCGCCGCGGGCATCCTCTTTATATCGGACGATGGGCGCGCCCTCGCCGATTCCTGTTACGCCACCGCGGGTGTAGCGGACCTGCAGGGTGTCCCGAAAGTCGCTCGAGGACATGACGGTGGTCCAGGTGTGCCTGAGCTTGAGGCGCGTGATGCGCGTCTCGATGCGGGCGCGGTCCGACACCGCGGCGTTGTTGCCGGGCCGCTGTGTGGCGGCGAAAGCGGCCGATTCCATCAGTTCGCGACGTGTCACTTCACCCTCCGCATGGCGACGAGGAGCTTGGTCCAATAAGGATCGTCGAGTTTGCCGATCTGCACCACCGGGCGCTCATGCGTGCTGGCGTGAATAAACTCGCCGCTCCCGATATACATGCCCGTGTGGGTGATCTTCTTTTCCGAGGAACCGAAGTAGAGGAGGTCGCCTGCCTTGAGGTCCTGCTTGCTCGCGACCGGAGCGACACCGTCCCACCGGGCTTGCGGGCCGGCATCGCGCGGCATGTTGACACCGCGGCGGCGGCAGAGCATCTGGGTGAAGCCGGAGCAGTCATAACCAAATGATGATGTGCCGCCCCAGAGGTACGGCAGGCCGAGGAAGCGCTTCGAGAAGTCGATCGTATCGGGGATCCCCGCACGAGCCGGTTGGAACCCGAGGTCGCCTTTCTGGATCCAGGCGATGCGGCCGTCGGCGAGACGGGCCTGGAGCCAGCGTTCGGCGCCGGCCGGCATGGACAGCAGTTCCAGCCGGGCTTCGTACGGTAGCGTGATCACAGGTTGGTGCTTGGTGACGTCCGGCTCGCGGTAGAGGTTGGCGAACAGTTGCTCGACTTGGGCCGCGGCTTCGGAGGCATACGGCTTCTCCCCCGCGGCGTAGGAGCGTATCGCAGCACCGGCGATCCAGCCTGTGTAGTCGTCCGGCGTGCGGATCTTTGAGAAACCGTCTTTCTGCTCGAGCACGGCGACGGTGGTCCCGTGGATCGCCTGCGAGACCACGTCAGTATCCTCGGTAGGCCGCGAATACATGTTGGCCACGGGCGTCACGACTACCGCGTCCGCAGCGACGAGCAGTGCGGCCATAAGAAGCACCATGACGTTATTTTAGACGCGCAGCCGGGCGCGGCGGTTTGGGCAGTGTGCTAAGCATGTGTTGGCGTTGAGAATTGGATTCAGCAGGACGGATTCACTTCACGCATTCAAACTCGGATCCGGTCGGCGCAAAAAACGGTGTTTCCGACGATCCGAGACTATCAGATGAGTCGAAGCGGACGATAATCGGAACGAATGGCCGAATTCCTTTCAGAGCATTGGCGAATCGTTCTTGGAGTGGCTGTCACTCTACTCGTATGGTGGCGGCTTTCTCAGAAGCCGATCACGCTCGATGTTTCGAATCGTGATTCTATGCCCAATCAGAATGAACCGCGCTTGCTCTCCGATTTGCTTCCGATGTTGGCGCAAGAGCTCCGCCAGCTTCTCACCCAACAGAACGAACCGGAGCTTGCGGCTCAAGTTCCGCGGCTTACAGTCGTTGACCGATGCCGTTGTGGTGATGATTTCTGTGCCACGTTTTACGTCCGCCCGAAGCCGAAGGGAGCCTACGGCCCGGATCACCGAAACGTGCCGCTAACGCCGAAAGAAGGGATGCTGGTCCTTGACGTGGTTGGGGGCAAAATCGCTTGCGTTGAAGTCTTGTACCGGGATGACGTTCGGAAGGTCATCCAAACCATCCCTTGATCGTGTGCTCCGGCTCCACCGTGCCATGAAGGACTCCGCCGTCAGCGACTCTAGTTCTTTGTTTGCCTCGACGTTCCACTCGGTCAAACGGCGCTCCTTCAGCTTTTCGAGCAGCCTGACGGCGCGCTCCGCTTCGATGAGCCGCTCGCGCTGCGCTGCGACATTCTTCTCGCAGTCGACGCGCCGCTCGAGCACCCGAGCGCGCTCGCGCTGCAGGTGGGCGCGGTGGCGCTCGAGTGCGGTGAGGGCGCCGGGCGCGATCTGACCCGCGCTGTAGGTCTCATTTTGCGCGTCGACGGCGCCTTCGGAAATGCGCCGGAGAGCCGCTTCGGTCCCGCCTAATTCCTCGAGCAGAACCTGTAGCCGCGCCTGCTCGATCTCTTTCCGGCGTGAGCGCCAGTCAAGGGCGGTCTGAAGGCGGAACTGGAACCGTTTCACTTGAGTTCCTCCGCCAGGGCCTCCATGCGGTGCATGGTGTCCTCGAGCGGCGCCTTTTGGCCGGCTTCCTGGCGCAGAAATTCTAACAGGGTCGCGCGCGCCCGTATGGCCGCGTCAAGCCGCGGATTCGACCCGGCGACGTAAGCGCCCAACTGGATCAGGTCTTCCGCCTGGTGATAGGCCGCCATCGCTTCGCGGAGCCGGCGAGCGGCCTGCTTCTGTGCGGGTGTCGCCAACTGCCCGCTGAGGCGGCTGACGGAGTTCAGGATGTCGATGGCGGGGTAATGCCCGAGGCCGGAGAGTTGCCGCGAGAGAACGATGTGACCGTCAAGCGTGCCGCGGACGGCATCGGAGATCGGTTCGGTAAGGTCGTCGCCCTCCACCAGAACGGTGAAGAATCCAGTGATGGAGCCGCGCCTGAAATTCCCTGCTCTCTCAAACACCCTCGGAATCATGCTGAACACCGAAGGGGTGTAGCCCTTCTGGCTAGGCGGCTCCCCCGAGGCCAGCCCGATCTCACGCTGCGCCATCGCGAGACGGGTGACGGAATCCATGATGAGGAGCACGTTCGCACCCTGATCGCGGAAGTACTCAGAGACCGCGAGGGCGACGAAGCAGGCGCGAACGCGAAGGGGCGCGGGACGGTCCGAAGTGGCGACGACGACGACCGAGCGCTTCCGGCCTTCTTCGCCGAGTTCGTGCTCGATGAAGGCACGAACCTCGCGGTTGCGCTCGCCGATGAGCGCGATAACGCAGACATCGGCGGTGTTGTGCTTCGCCATTGACCCGAGCAGCGTGCTCTTTCCGACGCCGCTGCCGCCGAAGATGCCGATTCGCTGCCCCCTGCCGCACGGCAGCAGGCTATCGATCGCGCGAATGCCTGTGGAAAGCGGCTCGGTGATGTGCTCGCGCTGGAGCGGGCCGGGTGGGACGGCATACAGATCGTAGGAACCAGAGGCTTCGACGGCCGGGCCGGCATCGATCGGACGGCCGAAGCCGTCCAGCACGCGGCCGAGGAGATTCGGACCGACCTCGACACGCGCGTCCTCGCGGCGGAGCACGACCCGGTCGCCGAGTTCGAGGCCGCCGGTCTCCTCCAGGGGCATCGAGAGCACGCGTCCGTTGCGGAACCCGATCACCTGTGTGCGCACGCGTCGGCCGTTGGAACACTGGATCTCGCAGAAATCTCCGACGGCCGCAGCCGGACCGGCCGATTCGATCAGCAGGCCAACGACTTCGAGAACGACGCCCGTCCACTGGAACGGATCCAGTTCGGCCAACCGTTCAATGTGATGCGCCAGACTCATCGGATGCGGTCCACCAGCCCACGCTCAATTTCGCGGAGTTGCGTCTCGACGGAGGCGTCCAGGCCGCCTCGCGAAGTCTCCAGGATGCATGCCCCCGGCTCCAGTGCGGCATCGGCGACGATTTGAAGCGAGGCGCGTCCGGGCAGCTCTTTGATGGCGCCTTCGACAAGCGCGGCGTCGTCTGGGTGCAGGCGTATGCGCTCGATCTCGCGGCCGTCCAAGCGCGCCAGCGCCGCCTTGACAATCCCGAGCAGGGCTTCCGGATCGATCGTGAGTTCACGCCGGAGCACGCGCCGCGCAACGGCCACCGCCAGTTTGACGCAGTCTTCCTCGGCATCACGGCGGAACTTCCTGCGGCTCGAAGCCACTTCCGCGGCGGCGTTCGTAAGACGCGCGATGGCGGCTTCAATCCTGGCGGCGTCCTCGGCCCGGCCCTCAGCCAATCCCTTGGCATGTCCGGCGGACCACGCGCGCTGTTCGCGGGTTTGGACGTCGCGTTCGAGTTCGGCGATTCTGGCGCGCATCCGCTCGACGTTGGCGTCGTCCGCCATCTTGAGCCGCTCCGCGACGCGCGGCTGAGGCGTCCCACAAGCCGGCACCTGGAGCGCGCGCCACTCGATAGCTTCGGCAGATATACCGCGAAGGATTTGCGATCCCATGCCGGCTACAACTCCGCCAGGCCGGCAATTGTGCGGCTAGAAAACATACTGGTCCCCCGAGCCGCCGTGGAGCGTCAATACGCCCTCTGATTCGAGCTGGCGGACAACAGCGATGATCTGCTGCTGTGAAGACTCAACCTCTTTAATCTTGATGGGGCCGAGCGCCTCCATATCCTCCCTCAGGAGCTCCGCGCCGCGCTGTGACATGCACTCCATGAAGTGTTTCTTGAGCTCTTCGCTGGTGCCTTTGAGCGCTACGGTCAGGAGCTTGCGGTCCACCCGGGCGACGACCTCCTTCATGCCGGTGGCATCCACGAGCAACAGGTCTTCGAAAACAAACATGAGGTGCCGGATCGTTTCGGCCAGGTTGGGTTCCTGCTGCTCGATTTTGTCGAGCATCTCCTTGCCGGTGACCGAGTCGAGACGGTTGAAAACCTCTGCCACGGCGCGCACTCCTCCGTAGCTCTCACGGCTGAACTCGCCGAGCACCTTGAGCTTCTGCCCGATCACGGCGGCGACTTTGGAGATGATCTCAGGCGAAATCTGATCAAGGCTGGCCATCCGGAGTGCGACGTCCGCACGCATTCCGCCCGGAAGCGACGAGAGCAGTGCGGCCGCCTGCGAAGGGTTCAGGTGCGAGAGGATGAGCGCGATCATCTGAGGGTGCTCGCTGTGGATAAACTTTGCAAGCTGTTGCGGATCGGCTTTCTGGAGTGCGTCAAAACTGGTGACTTCGTTGCCGAGCGCTTTCACCAGCCGATCGAGCATGCGCTTCGCCATGTCGGGCCCGAAAGCATTCATCAGAACCTTGCGCGCGTAGTCGATGCCGCCCTTCAGTACATAACCATGCGCGACGGACATCTGATAGAACTCATCGAGCACCGCCTCGGACTGCTCGGGCGAGATAGAAGTGAGGCGCGCGAGTTCGCGACTGACGCGCTGGACCTCATCGTCGTCGAGCTGTTTCAGTATTCTTGCGCTCACCTCGTCGCCGAGGACGATGAGCAGGGCGGCCGCTTTTTGGACCCCCGTGAGCCCCGCGGTGTACGCCTGGGCATCCATGATCACCGCTCCTCTTCGTATAGCCAGCTCCGTAGCACATGTGCCGCGCCAGTCGGGTCCGCTTTAGCGGTCTCGATGAGATGCTTCGTAAGCACTTCGGCTTTCTTGCTCGTGGGCACAGTCAGCTTCAGCGAAGCGATTGCCTCGCTTTCGAGCTTTCGATTCAACACCTGCTGTTTCGCGATCTGCGACTCCAGGGCGGCTGCCGGATCGTACTCATCCAGATCGCCCGCGGCTAGTTGGGCAGGCGCACCACCCGCGCCCAGTTCGGACGGCGTCTGCGCGGCCTTTCGCGCTGCGGACTTCCGCCGGCGCTTGCGCAAGATCACCGCGACCGAAACGACAAGGATCAGCAGAAGCGCGGCGCCGCCCCCGATCGCGGCCAGGACCGGTGGCGGGAGTTGCGGCAGGGTGAAGGAGGGCGGCGGCGCGGGCCTGCCTGGCTCTTCCGGGGGCGGGCCGGTCAGGGTGGCTTCAAACGGCAGGCTTTCCACAATCAACTGATCGCCGCGCTCCGCACTGATTCCGGCGGCTGCCGCGACCAGATCACGAATCGTCTTCAGCCGTTCTGCCGAGGGCGGCTCCAGGGTGCGCTGCTTGCCCTGCCAGCGCACGGCGTGATCGAGAATGACGGCCAGCGACACGCGCTTTACGCCGCCCTGGGGCAGGCGAGTGTGTTTGACGACGCGGGTGGTCTCGTAAGAAACATTTTCGGTACTGCGCGAGAGCCCGGCGGTGAATGAACCGGGGCGGGATGTAGGCCGGGGCATTGCGGACGCGGTGCCGGGGACGCCGGAAGCGCCGCCCGTCCCCGAAACGTCCTGGGTCTTCTGAGAAGTCACCATGACCGACCGTGTAGGGTCGAAGACCTCTTCGCTTTGTTCGCCGCTGGTGAAATCGCAATCAACGGAGACCCCGGCGCGAAACTTTCCCTCTCCCAGCAAGGGCTCGAGGGTGGAGTGCACTTTGGCGAGAAGATCTTTTTCGACCTGCTGCTTGAATTCGAGCCTGGCCTCGGATGGGGGTTCACCGTCGATCTCGGCCCGGTGCGGTCGGCTGAGGAGGTTGCCCTGCATGTCGAGGATGGAGACGGCCTCCGGAGCCAGGCCCTCGACCGCGCTCGACACCAGGTGCTGCACCGCGAGAACGTTCGGCTGGGCGAGGCGGGCACCCAGGCGCAACTTGACCATCACGCTGGCTTTCGCGGGCTGGCGCTGTTCGACGAAAACGGAGTCGCGCGTAAAGCTTATGTGGACGCGAGCCCGCTCGACTTCGGCCAGCGACATGACAGAGCGCTCCAACTCGCCCTCGACAGCGCGGCGGAAGTTCACCTGCTCGGCGAAATCCGTGACTGCGAAGTTGGATTTGTCGAAGAGTTCGAAGCCGGCGCGCCCCGTCCGGGGCAGGCCCGCTCCGGCAATCTGCAGGCGCAACTCGGCAATTCGGGCGGAAGGGGCGAGCACCGTGCTTCCGTTGTCGGCCAACCGGTATTCCGAGCCCGATTCCTTGAGCTTCGACACTACGGCCGACGCGTCTTCCGCAGCAAGTTGCGAGTACAGCGGCTTGAAGTCGCTCTCAGTGCGCCAGCGCGTAAACGCCATCAGGCCCGCAATCACCGCAACGGTCGCCGCCGCCAGAAAGATCTTCTGCCTGGCTGTCAACCGTCCCGCTAGCTGTTTGAGCTGTTCCGTCATCCACGCTCACTCGCCGCATGCACTGGCCGCTTCCGTGAACGGCTCAGATCTGCATCCGCATTACTTCCTGATAGGCTTGCACCACCTTGTTCCGAACCTGAACGAAAAGCTCAAAGGTCATTTCGGCCTTTTGGGTCGCCAGCGCTGCCGTGTGCAGTTCGCCGCCGTCTCCGTTCAAGAAAGCCTGTACCTGTCCATCGGCAGTCTGACGTGCGGACTCCACACCTCCGATCGCATTTTCCAGAAGGGAACGAAACGCGCCGTCACTTTTCGCCGTGGCCGCCGGGGCAGCGACGGCTTGCGGGAGCGCGATGGCATCAATCGGCCGTATGCCGCTCATGGCTTACCTCAGGAGATCGATCGAGCGGGTGATCATGTCCTTCACCGCCGTCATGGCGGCCACATTGGCGTGGTAGCCGCGAGTGGCGCCCATCAGGTCCACCATGTCCTCGGCAGGATTGACACGTGGGAAGGCGACGTACCCCCCGGCGTCCGCGTCCGGATGCCCTGGAAGATAGCGGCGGTCCGGGTCGCGCGTATCTTCGACGACACCAGTGACGCTCACCCCGGTTCCTGAATTCAACTCCGATTCGAAGACGCTGGAGAACGGAGTGGCGACCGGCTCGGATGTGAAGACGGCGTCCTTCCGGCGGTATGGACCGCCCTCCGGAGTACGGGTTGTCTCGGCGTTCGCGAGGTTTTCGACGAGCAGCGACGCGCGTGTGCGCTGCGCCGCCATGCCCGATGCGCTGACGGAGAGTGATGAAAACAGACTCATGCCCCGCGACCCTCCATGATCGCCGTCCGGATCTGACGGATCTGCATGCGCATCATCGCCGAAGCCGCCTGAAACCGCAGACCGTTCTCGGCGAGGAGCTTCGCCTCGCGATCCACCGACACGTTGTTGCCGTCATGCTTTGTTTCCAGGCCCTGCACCTCCTGGACGGACGGTTCGGAGCCGGCGAGGGCGGCCTGGAACTCGGAATGGAAATCGATGTCCCGCGTGCGATAGCCCGGGGTGTCGGCGTTGGCGATATTGGAAGCAGCGAGCTTCTGGCGGAGGCTCAGCAGGTCCATGTAGCGCTCTAGTGATGTAGCGACCGGATTGAGCATGCTACTCGGGATTCAAGCACGCGCTGTACCGCTGTAAGTGCTTGAATCATCGTGTGGACGGGTGACGAAAAATTGGCGCGCGACGGGAACATGGCGGATCCGCGACCCGTGGCGAAGAGCTTTATCCCGGGCGTAAGGCATGCCATAGTAGACAATTGGCGTACAAAGCGTTGGTTCTTTTCGATATCGACGGCACGCTGATCCGCAGGGCGGGCCCGCAGCACAAGGAAGCAATGATGGAGGCGGTTTTTCGCGTCACCGGGTTAAAGACCAGCTTCGATGGCATCCCGCTCTATGGCATGCTCGATCCGGACATCATTACCGGCATGATGCGGAATGCAGGCGCTTCCCGTGCGGCGATCCGCGCTGCCATGCCCGAGATCGTTCGGCGCGCGCAGTCCATTTACGTCCGCAACTCTCCCGATTCCATCGCCCGCCGAATGTGCCCCGGTGTAAAGCGATTACTGGACCGGCTCACGCGCGAGCAGGTCCTGATCGGTCTTGTGACCGGCAATCTCACGCGCATCGGGTGGAAGAAGATGGAGCGCGCGGGTTTGCGCGAGTATTTCCACTTCGGCGCGTTCGGTGAGATGGCCACCACCCGTGGCGGCCTTGCGAAACTGGCGATCCGCCGTGCGCGGCAGGAGGGTTGGATTGCACGCCGAGCGCGGACAAGCCTGATCGGTGACGCCCCGGCCGACGTTCTCGCCGCCAAACAGAGCGGCGCCCAGGCGATCGCCGTTGCCACCGGCGTCGTCCCAGCGGATCAACTGCTCGGCTGCGAGCCCGATCTGCTGCTCAATGATCTCCGCGAGTTGAAGCTCGAGATGGTACTGTAGGACTCCGATGCAGGCGCAATCCCTTGCCGTGAAGCGCGCCGAGGTCGAATTTCATCGATTTGCGGCGCTTGGGCAGCCGGAGCGTGCGCTCGGCGAGTACGCAAACAAGAACTTCCATCGCGCGGCACTCATCCGTAAGCACATGCCGTTTTGCGGCACCCTCTCGCCCTTCCTCGAGATCGGCGCAAACGCGGGCTACACCGCCGCGATGCTCTCGAACGAGTTCGGAGCTGAAGGCTTCGCGCTCGACATCTCCGCTGACGCCCTCGCGCTCGGCGGCATCATCGACCGAGCCTGGGGTTACGAGCGCGCGCCGGTTCGCATCGCCGGCGACGCAGCCCGCCTGCCATTCCGCGACGGCTCTCTTCAATTCGTGATGGCTTGGCAGATGCTTAGCCAGTTCATGGACATCGAGCGGGTCATCGTGGAGGTGAAACGCGTCCTCGCGCCCGGCGGCGTCTTCCTGTTCGGAGAAGAGCCGCTCTTGCGTATGCTTTCCCTGCGCCTCTACCGCTGCTCTTACCCCGACCTAATGAAGCCCTGGGAGCGCAAGCTCTATGATTGGGGCCTGCTCGGGTACGTCGTGCGGGACGTGATCGGGGCGCAGCAGGAGGAGAGCTTCGGGATTCGGCAGAACCACCGCATGCGGCTGGGCGACTGGCACCACCTCGTCACCAAGCACTTCGCCGCCCACGAGTACGAAATGTTTGTCCCCGAGCGCGGCTGGGGCGAGCGGATCGTGAAGCGCGCCGCCATCCGCCTGGATCCCTGTGGTTCGGTCTGGCGCGCGGCGAAACTGCTCGGCGGGACGATGGCTGCATTCTGCAGGAAAGACGGCAAGTCCGAACCGGCAACGGGCATGGCCTCGTTCGAACAGTACCTCGCGTGCCCGGATTGCGGGGCTGCGCTGACGCGGGACGACGTCCTCCTCGCATGCACCGCATGCCCGTTCCGTTCGGCGCTCGAAGACGGCGTGTACAACCTGCTTTCGTCGGGTGAACGAGCCGAGCTTTACCCCGGTGAGCGCGAGGATATCCTCGACATCTCCCGCCCCGACCACACCCGTTCTTTACGAGAAGGCTGGCACGCCGTGGAGGGCGTCTACGGCAACAAGTACCGTTGGATTGGACCGCGCGCCACGGCGCTGCTCAAGGCCGTCAAGAGCGGTCCTCAACGCCTGCGGGTGCGCGGGCACGCCGCTGAGGCTGCCTTCGCGGCCGCCACGCCGCACATTCGGGTCCTGGTGAACAGCGCGCTGGCCATCGAAGCGGCCCTGGGCCGCCCCGGAATGTTCGTCCTCGAAGCGGACGTGCCCGAAGCGCCGGACTACGAAGTGACCATCGAGGCCGCCCCGGTCTGGCACGCGCCCGGCGACCAGCGCGACCTTACTGTGAACCTGAGCCTGATTCGATTAGTGGAGCGAAACGGATGAAGAAAATCGCGGTGCTGACGAGCGGGGGCGATGCCCCGGGAATGAATGCGGCAATCCGCGCGGTGACACGCACGGGCATCGAAATGGGCTTCGAAGTATTCGGCGTCGAACACGGCTTCGCCGGCCTGATTGCGGGTGACCTCGCCCCGCTCGGTGCACGCCAGGTCGGCGGCATCATGCAGCGCGGCGGCACCGTCCTGGGCAGCGCGCGTTGCGCCGAGTTCCGAACGGAGGAGGGCCGCAGCAAGGCCGTCCGCGAACTCAACCAGAAGGAGATCGAAGGCCTCGTCGTGATCGGTGGCAATGGCTCCCAGACCGGCTCTCATTCCCTCTGGAAAATGGGCTTCCCCGTCGTCGGCGTCGCTTCAACGATTGACAACGACCTGTACGGGTCCGAGGTCACCATCGGAGTCGATACCGCCCTGAACATTGCCCTCGAGGCGATCGACCGCCTCAAGATCACCGCCTCCTCCCACCAGCGCGCCTTTCTGGTGGAGGTGATGGGGCGGGGCTGCGGCTATCTGGCGTTGATGGCAGGGATCGCAGGTGGCGCCGAAGCTGTCGTTATCCCCGAAGTGGAAACCAGCCCCGAGACCGTCCTTGCAGAAATCCGTCGCGCTTACGAACGCGGCAAGCCGCACGCCATTGTCGTCGTGGCGGAAGGCGCAAAGTGGAATGCTCATGCGCTGGCCGATTACGCAAAGGCACAGGGCGGGAAGGCTGGATTCGATCTCCGGGTCACGATCATCGGATATATGCAGCGTGGCGGCGCACCCACCTATGCCGACCGCCTGCTCGCCAGCCGGCTCGGCTCGGCAGCCGTCGAGCAACTCACGGCCGGCAAGTGCGGCGTCCTGATGGGAATCAGCAAGGGTGAGGTGATCGCCACCCCACTCGACGAGGTCGTCGGCCGTGCTAAGGGTCTGGATCCAAAGCTGATCGAGCTCGCGCGGGTGCTGGCCCGCTGAACGCTCGCCCGGGCTCGCGCTGTGGCGGCCCGGCCCACAGTGCAAAACCCGGGCATTTCCGGAACAAACCGGATGCGCCTTCCGTATCTCCCGGTTGAGGTGACTGCAATGCGTTTGAGGACTGTGGTGTTGACCGCCTTGGCTGCCGTTCTGCCGCTTCAGCTCGGTTGCGATTTCGAGAGTTGGGGCGGCGATTCGGAACGCTTTAAGGAAGACTTCCAGTACAGCCGTGATCTGGAGCCCGGGGGAAGAGTGAGCCTGGAGACGTTCAACGGCTCGGTCGAGATCATCAGCTGGGAGAAGCCATACGTTCAGATCACCGGAACCAAGTACGCGGCGATCGAAGATGACATGAAGAACATCAAGATCGACGTCCAGGGCAGCGGCGGCTCCGTTCAGGTAAAGGCCACCCGTCCCGTCCGCCGGGGCAACATGGGCGCGCGCTTCGTCCTCCGCGTTCCCCGCGAGGTTGAACTGGAACGCATCGCCAGCTCCAACGGTTCGATTCGCGTGGAAGACATCAAAGGGAACGCACGTCTCGAAACGTCCAACGGCAGCGTCAAAATCCGCAAGTTTGACGGCAGGCTGAACGCTCACACTTCGAACTCCGGAATCGAATGCTTCGGGTTGGACGGGGAAGCCATGCTCCGAAGCTCGAATGGACGCATCACAATCCAGGACGGCCAAGGCACGCTGGAGGCCGAGACCTCGAATTCCGCCATCCAGATCGATATGTTCGAGCCCAAGGCAGGCACCCCGGTGCGCCTGACCACCTCGAATGGTTCCATTGAAGCAACATTCGAGCAACTCGAAGCCGACGTGCGCGCCAGCACCAGTAACAGCTCAATCACAGTGCGGCTGCCCTCGAATATCAAGGCGCGGATTCGTGCTAACACTTCGAACGGTGCGGCTCAGACGGATTTCGATGTAGACGGCAGCATCGGCAAGCACAGCATCGAGGGTTCCGTAAATGGTGGCGGCCCCCTGGTGCACCTCACCTCGTCCAACGGCGCGGTGCGCGTTCTCAAAATGTAGCGGGCCGATAAACCTGACGCGCGAATGAGCCTGGGGGCGACTCCGATTGTTACGATAGAGGAACAGCCCCGAATGAAAGCATTACTGGAGATCCTCGCGCCGGGGGACCCGGACCGGCGTCTGGCCGAGTCGCTCGACCCGGACCGCCTGCCCAGGCACATCGCCATCATTATGGACGGCAATGGCCGTTGGGCGGGCCGGCGCAACCTGCCGCGCGTCGCCGGGCACAAGGCCGGTGTGGACGCCGTTCGCGAGACGGTGGAAGCGTGCGCGCGGGTCGGCATCGAGGTTCTCACGCTGTACGCGTTTTCGGTGGAGAACTGGAAGAGGCCCCGGCCGGAAGTGGATACGCTGTGGCGGCTCCTGCGGATCTACATTCGCCGGGAGCTACCGTCTCTCATGCGGAACGGCATCCGGGTCCGCGCCATCGGGCGCCTGGATGCGCTGCCCGGCCCGGCACGCCGCGAGTTGCTTTCGGCAGTGGAGGCAACCTCAGGGAACACCGGATTGATCGTTAATCTGGCCATCAATTACGGCGGCCGTTCGGAAATTGTGGACGCCGTGAATCGGCTCATCGAGCAGGCGCGAACGGCGGGAACGCTCGGTGATCTCCGACTCAGCGAAGAGAGCCTCTCTCAAGGCCTCTACACCGCGGGCCTTCCCGACCCCGACCTGCTCATCCGTACCTCCGGCGAGATGCGCGTCAGCAACTTTCTGCTGTGGCAGATCGCTTACGCTGAACTGTACGTCACCGAAACCCTGTGGCCCGACTTCCGCCGCTCCGACCTGCTCCGCGCGTTGAGTGATTATCAGAACCGCGAGCGGCGCTTCGGCGGCCTGGGCCTCACGTCCCGCCCGCAGACCGAGGAGCCGGCTGCCGCCGTCTCGATCCGATGAAACGCATTCTTACCGGGCTGGTCCTGACGCCACTGATCGTGTGGATCGTCCTCTGGGGGCCGCATCTGGCGTTCCTCGCCGTCCTCACCGCAGTCGCCGTGCTCTGTTTTTATGAGTATTCGGGCATTGTGGCCGCATACGGCGTTCGCAAGCCGGGCCCTGCCGGATACGCCGCGGGACTGATTCTTCTTTTTGCGCAGGGAGATGCCGCGCTTTACGTCGTGCTGGCCACGTTGCTTCTGCTCGCGGCTGCCGTCTTTGAGGATGACCTGAAGCAGGCGCTGCCGCGCGCGGCCCTGACGCTCGCCGGAGTGCTGTATATCTTCGGCGTGTGGCGCTACGCGGCTATTCTGCGGCTTGAGAACCAGCACTGGCTGATGTTCGCGCTGGCCCTGAGCTGGGCGGGCGATGTGGCGGCCTTGTACATCGGGAAGACCTTCGGCCGTCACCGGCTTGCGCCGGTGGTGAGTCCGAAGAAGTCCTGGGAAGGCGCCCTCGCCTCTGTGGCGGCGTCGATGCTCTTCGGCGTCCTGTACGCCACTAACCTGATCCCGGGCACGACCGCCGTCCAAGCGGCCCTTTTCGCCGCCGCGGGCAATATGGCCGGACAACTCGGAGACCTTGCCGAATCCGCCATGAAGCGCGGCGCCGGCGTAAAGGACAGCGGCACCATGCTCCCCGGTCACGGCGGCTGGCTAGACCGCGTAGACAGCTCCCTCTTCGCGGTGCCCGTAGTGTATTTCCTGGTGCTGTACTTCGGCTAGCTGAGCGGCCACACCACGGTTACGCCCGGGTAATTCGGCGGTGCCGAGCCGGCCACCGAGGCAACAAACACCAAAAAAGAGCGCCCGAAACCCCTGAGGTTTCGAGCGCCCAATGCCAAGGAGGGCTTGGATCGAAAAGGAGACTACGGTTCTACCGTCCCCAGGAGGAAGCGCCACTTTCGCGCTTGCGCTCCGTCCTTTGGCGTGCCGATGTCCGGTACTGCGAACCACAGGAGGGGCATGCGCGCCCGTTTGCCAAGCTGCATTGCGGGCTTTACCGCCGCCGGCAGTGGCGCTTGGACGGCAGGCTGGGCTTGCACGGGGGGAACTGCCGGGGCTGTTGCTGCCGGCGCTGGTGCAGCCGCCGCGCCGTCGGCCGGAAGCTCTACCACGAAGACGTCGTGCCGGCCCGCGCCAATCGTCTTGCCCCAATTTGACGTGAAAGAGAAGAAGCGGCCGTTCTGGGAGATGTTGCCGCGCGGGTCATCCCAGAAATTCGAACGGTCCCAAACCGAGCGGTGATGCGCAAAGCGGTACACCGTGCCACTGCCGTCCGTTGCCACACCGATGATCTCGTTGTCCCACATGCGCCATGGCATACCGCCTTTCGAGGAATCGCGGACGATGGAGCCGACTACAGGCGTCATCACGTCCGGCCTCGCGTTGTTCCAAGAATGATGGCCGCTGTAGATGTACTGGTGCGGTGCAGGGAGCTTGGGCCAATCAAGCAGGAACTTGTGGTTGTTGATCTCACCTTGGCTCAAGCCGCGGACCGCCCACTGCTGTTCTTCATAGAATGCCGGTTGGCCGCCGAAGAAACCCGACTGGTTTACACGAACGCCGAAGCCGGCAGCGTCATGACCGCTCCACTCGCTGTCGATGTCGTACACTGTGCCGGCATCCACGTCCCAAACGAGCCACTCGCTCACCCTGGCCGGGCGCCCCTGGCCCTTGCTCAAGATGACATACCGGCCCGAACGATCCATGTAGGCGCTGTGAATGCCCCAACCGAGGCCTTTGCCGACACCCTTGCCGTTGACCTTAGAAGCCTTGGTGTCGAGCACATGGTACCTGCCAGTATTGCGATCCAGCACCGCCACGTAACCATGCGAATCCTGATTCCCTCCAAACGCCAGGCAAATGCGGCTGTCGTCATCGCTTACAGATGGCGTGTATGCGCCGCCCCCGGCGGAAGGTACCGCCGCGTTCGCGTCAAACACAATCTTTTCGGTATTGGAAGTGAAATCGTATTCGATGACCGTCCGGCCCTTTGTTGCGTAGAGGGTGTTCGGATTGCGGTAACTGAAGGGTCCGCCCCAGGGTAGAACCAACGGGTACGCCGCGTTCTTGGGGTCGGGAATCGGAGTAGCCTTAAAGGCTGCCGCGTCGAACCGGTAGACGATGATGCCGCCCTTCCCCCATACCCAGAACATCGTGGTGTCGGCATTCCAATTGTTCTCGAAGCTGCCGCCCGGTGTCAGGAAGCCGGCGCCCGGATAATCCGGTTGTGTGTTGCCGTCCGTGACTCGCAGGATGCGATTGCCGAAGGTCGGATCAGTAATCACCGTGCCTGCAGGACCCATGGCCGGAAGAGCCGGCTCAGGCCGCGGAGCAGCGTCGGTAATCGCCTTGTACTGGACCGGGGCATCCGATCCCGCCTGTGCGGAAGCAGCCGTCATGAGCATCCCTGCCGCGACGGCCATCGAGAAAATAGCTGAATGTAACTTCATCAGACCTGCCTTGATTGGTTTTGCTGCGGTGAGCTCACAGCCAATGGAACAAAAGTACTAGAACCTCTGAAACTCTAGTAGCCCGCAACAGGGGTATTCTTAGGGGGTCTGATGAGAGTGAGAATAAGTCCATGGGCGGGGTTTAGCCGCCCGCATTTGAGGGTATGGCGGCAGTCATTGCGACTGCCGCCCACCATTTTCAGCACCTTACTGGATCAGTGAGAACGAAGCGTCGTCGAACCACGTTGTTCCCGAATTGTCCGGATCGGTGAACGACCACAGTTCAAACTTCACTCGGACTGCGCCCGCGGGAGCGGTAAAGTTACGCTCCATTAACGTCCACTCCCGTGTTCCAGTTAATGTGACGGAATCTTCACGTAACTGCCGGCCCGATGAGTCAAGCCAGAACAGCATGATGCCCGAACCCCGGCTGCCGCCGATCTGGCTCTGCGTCAGCCAGGTGGACGCCTTGTACGTCGTGCCGGCCTGAATCGCAACGATCTGCTCTACCGTGGAATAATAATTTGAAGCGATTCCCACCGAAGCTGACTTAGAGCCACTGCGAACCGGGCTCGAGACCACCGCGCGCCGTGCATGATCGAAGAACGCCCAAGCGGTCGTCCCTTCCTCGAAGCCCGGGTTGCGCAAAAGGTTCCCGGGCGTCACAACCTGCGCAGGCGCCGAGTAAGTGATTGCCACGCCGGCAGAAGTCGCTGCGTTACCCGCAGTGTCATAAGCGCGCGCCGTAATGGTCCAGGTGCCGTAGGAAGGCATGGTCCATCCAGCCGAGTACGGCGCTGCGGTATCGGTAGCTACAACCGCACCGTTCGCGATGAACTCCACACGCCCAACGCCGTTGGAATCCGTTGCATTGGCCGCCAGCATCAGGGCTCCGGACGATGTGGTCCCGGCGACAGGAGAGGTCAGCACAACCACCGGAGCTCCGGTATCGGCAACAGGATTATTCACCGAGACGGCAATCGCCGAGGTTGCGGTGTTATTCGCAGCATCACGGGCAACGGCGGAAATTGTGTACTGCCCGTTTGCAACCGCCTTCGAGTCCCACGCGGCGGCAAACGGAGCCGCTGTATCGGTGCCAATCAAAGCTCCATTTACGCGGAACTCCACAGCACTGACACCCTTGTCGTCCGTTGCGTTGGCGCCGAGCGTAACTGCACCCGACACTGTCGCGCCGTTGGCCGGCGCCGTAACCGCAACGGTCGGCTTTGTCGTGTCCGTCGCCGGGGCCGGAGCACCGTCGGCCGGCAGCGCGACGATGAAGACGTCATGCCGCACGCCGCCCCACGGATCGGCGCCGAGCGTACGATCCCAATTCGATGTAAACGCGAAGAACCGGCCGTCCTGGGAGATATTGCCGCGCGGGTCATCCCAAAAATTGCTGCGGTCCCACTTGCTCCGGTGGTGGGCGAAACGGTACACCTTTTTGCTGCCGTCCGTCGCGACACCGATAATCTCGTTGTCCCATATGCGCCACGGCATACTCGTCTTGGACGAGTCGCGGACGATCGAGCCAACTACCGGGACCATCGCATCCGGCCGCGCATTGTTCCATGAATGGTGGCCGCTGTAAATGTACTGGTGGGGCGTCGGAAGCTGCTGCCAATCGAGCACGTAGCTGTAGTTGTTAATCTCCGATTCGCTCATGCCGCGCGTCGCCCACTGCTGTTCTTCATAGAACGCGGGCTGGCCGCCATAGAAACCGGACTGGTTCACGCGCACGCCGAATCCGGCAGCATCGTGGCCGCTCCACTCGGTCTTGATCTCATAGACACGGGAGGCGTCCACGTCCCAAACGACCCACTCGCTGGCGCCGGCAACCTTGCCCTGGCCCTTCGACATAACGACGTACCGGCCGCTACGGTCCATGTAGGCACTGTGCATGCCAAAGCCGAGCGGGATGTTCGTCGCCGCGCCGTTCAGGCGCGAGGCCTTGGTGTCGAGCACCTTGTAGCGGCCCGTCGAACGGTCGAGGACAGCAACGTAAGGATGCGTGTCCTGCTGGCCTCCGAAGGCAAGGCAAATGCGGTTATCGTCGTCGCTGACCGAGGGTGCGTACGCGTAATTGACTGCGCCCGGAACGGCGACATTTCCGTCAAAGACCGTCTTGCTGGTCCGGGTGTTGACGTCGTACTCCGCGACCGTGCGGCCGCGCGTCATATAAAGAATGTTCGGTTTGCGAAAGCTGAACGGACCCGAGCCCGGCAGCACGAGGGGCTGCGCCGCATTGGATGGATCGGGAACTGCTGTGGCCCGCAGGGCCGCACCATCGAAGCGGAAAAGGATCGCGCCGGCCTTGGAGTGGACCCAGAACATCGTGGTGTCCGCGTTCCAGTTCACCTCAAAGCTGCCGGCGGGAGTTAAGAACCCTGAATTCCGATATTCAGGCAAAGTATTGCCATCCGTGACACGAAGAATCTTCGAGCCAAAAGTCGGATCGACGATGACGGTACCCGCCGCGCCCAGAGCGGGAGTCGGCGGTTGCGTACGCACGGAGCTGTCCGAAATTGCGTTGTAAGTGACTGGAGCGTTGCCTGCAAGGAGGAGTGAGCTCAAGCTGAACAACGCGATTGAGAGGATAGTTTTCTGGCTTCTCATCAGACCTGCCTGGATTGGAGATGGGGACCCCGCGACAACGTTGAGCCCGCGAGCAATTCGGTACTCAACGGCGCTGAGTACCAAAGGACTAAGAGTACTGGAAGTCCTACGGCGAGCCTAGCCCCGCGGCTTTGGGTTTCTTTGCAGTCTGATGAGGGTTACAGAAGTAACTTAGTGAGGTTATGGGGGTGGGGTGCGAACTAGCCCCCCATGTGGGGATTGAGTACTATTCCGGGGAATCGCACACCGGATCCGGTCGACTTTCGCCGATCCGGATCCGATGCTTTTCGAAAATGTCAGGCGCGCAAAACTTTGCCGCCTGGCGCCGCGGCGGGTTCATCCACGGCTTCAGCATTCGGCGTGAACGTGAGGGCGCCTCGCGATGCGTCGAAGCCTACGGCAACGTGGTCTCCGTCCCGAATCGTGCCGGCCAGGATGGCGCGCGCAAGCGGCGTCTCCAGTTCCTTTTGAATCGCGCGTTTCAACGGCCGTGCGCCGTAGTGCGGGTCATAACCAGTCCGCACCAGGTGTGTGCGGGCGCTATCAGTCAACTCCAACGTGATCTTGCGGTCCTCCAGGCGATGTCGCAGGTGTCCGAGCTGAATATCCACGATCTGCTTGAGGTGCTCTTCGCTGAGAGCGTGGAAAACGATGGTCTCATCCACACGGTTCAGGAACTCCGGACGGAAATGCCGCCGCAATTCTTCCATCACGGCGTTCTTCATGCGCTCATACTCGTAGCCTTCGAAGCCGCCTTTGTACTCGAGGATGCGAGGGCTCCCGATATTCGAGGTCATGATGACGATGGTGTTGCGGAAGTCCACGGTGCGCCCCTGTCCGTCCGTCAGCCGCCCATCGTCCAGGATCTGGAGCATCACATTGAATACATCGTGGTGCGCCTTCTCGATCTCGTCGAAGAGCAACACACTGTAAGGCCGCCGCCGAACTGATTCGGTAAGCTGTCCGCCTTCCTCATAGCCCACATAGCCGGGAGGCGCGCCGATCAGCCGAGCAACCGTGTGCTTCTCCTGGTACTCCGACATATCGATGCGGATCATGGCCCGCTCGTCGTCGAACAGCGACTCCGCCAGCGCGCGGGCAAGCTCTGTCTTGCCGACGCCTGTCGGGCCGAGAAAGATAAAGCTGCCGATCGGCCGGTTGGGATCCTTCAATCCCGAGCGCGCCCTGATAACGGCTTCAGCCACGGCCGACACAGCCTCGTCCTGGCCGATAACGCGCCGGTGCAACTCTTCCTCCAGATGGGTCAGCTTCCCGATCTCACCTTCGAGCAGCTTCGTGACCGGCACTCCCGTCCAGCGGCTTACAACTTCGGCAATGTCGTCCGCATCCACTTCTTCTTTGATGAGGCGCGAGGCGCCATCGCGAGCCGAGAGCCGCTGCTGCTCGGCGGCCAGCTCCTTTTCGAGCTGCCCGAGTTTCCCGTATTGAAGCTCTGCGGCCTTATTCAAGTCATAGGCTCGTTTCGCCTGCTCGATCTCGAGATTGGTCTGCTCGATCTGCCCTTTCACAGACCTCAATTTGGCGACCGCCTGTTTCTCCTCCTGCCAGCGTGCCGTCAGGGCGTCCGCCTCAGCCTTCAGGTCCGCCAGTTCCTTTTCAATCTTCGCGAGGCGGTCCTTGGAAGCCTCGTCTCGTTCCTTCCTGAGCGCCTCGCGTTCGATCTCGAGCTGCATGATGCGCCGGGTGCGCTCATCCAGTTCGGTAGGCATCGAGTCTATTTCGGTGCGCAGCCGCGCGGCCGCTTCGTCCATGAGGTCGATGGCCTTGTCCGGCAGAAAACGATCAGTGATGTACCTGTTCGAGAGAACCGCGGCTGCGACGAGAGCGGCATCCTTAATGCGCACGCCGTGGTGCACTTCGTACCGTTCGCGCAGGCCGCGCAGGATCGAAATGGTGTCCTCCACCGAGGGCTGGTCCACCATTACCGGCTGGAAGCGCCGCTCGAGCGCGGCATCTTTTTCGATGTGCTTCCGGTATTCGTCGAGCGTGGTCGCGCCGATGCAGTGCAGTTCGCCCCTTGCCAGCATGGGCTTCAACAGGTTGCTGGCATCCATGGAACCCTCGGCCCTTCCCGCCCCGACTACGTTGTGCAACTCATCGATGAACAGGATGATTTCGCCCTCGGCTGCCTGTACCTCTTTGAGGACGGCCTTGAGGCGCTCCTCGAACTCGCCACGGAACTTCGCGCCCGCAATGAGCGCCCCCATATCCAGGGCAACGACGCGGCGGTTCTTCAGGCCCTCCGGCACGTCACCGCGCACGATCCGTTGCGCGAGCCCCTCAACTATGGCCGTCTTGCCGACACCGGGCTCGCCTATGAGGACGGGATTGTTCTTGGTCCTGCGGGAGAGGACCTGAATCACCCGGCGAATCTCGTCGTCGCGGCCAATGACCGGATCCAGCTTGCCCTGCTCGGCCATGCGATTGAGGTCCCGGCCGTATTTCTCCAGGGCTTCGTAGGTGGTCTCCGGGTTCTGGGACGTAACGCGCTGGTTACCGCGCACCTCCGCCAGTGCCCCTAACAGCCGATCGCGAGTGATGCCGAATTCCTTCAGGATGCGGCCGGTTACTCCGCCGTCCTCGGGCATCGGGAGCAGGAAGTGCTCGACTGAAACGTACTCGTCCTTGAGTGCCTTAGCCTCGTCTTCGGCCTGGGTGAATAGCCGGTTCAGCCGGCCGGTGATGTAGATTTGGTCGGTTGCCCCGGTCGGGCTGGAGACCTTGGGCAGCCGATCCACTTCTTGTTCGATACGGTGCCTTAGCGCCGCGACGTTCACGCCGGCTTTCCCGAAGATGCCGGCAGCCAGTCCCCCTTCCTGGTCGAGCAGCGCGGCCAGCAGGTGCTCTACATCAATCTGCTGATTGGAATTACGCACAGCGAGCGATTGGGCCGCCCGCAGTGCCTCCTGTGCTTTCTCGGTTAGCCGGTTGAAGTCCATATGTCAGTCTCCATCTATTAGCGTATCAGTATCATATTTGCTGCGCAACTACCGCGCATGTATCCAGCTCTTCACATCCACTCGATTACCGCCTTAATCTCGTCCTCCGGCTTCTTTCCAAGCGCCTCGTCTATCTTCTCGACTGGGTATCGGTGGGTGATAATGTCCTCTACGAGTCCGCCCCACCGCAGATGAGCGAGCCCCAAGTCGTCGATCCCCATTTGGAAGTGGTCGCGGGCAGCATTCACGCTCCCGAGCAAGATTCGATTCGATAATACGAGTTGGCGGGCCAGATCGGCCGCAGGCAGGTCAGAGCGGCGGTCGCCGTGAGGAATTCCAGTGAGTGCAGCGATGCCGTCCTCGGCGAGGGCGTCAATGAGCTCGAACATGATATTCGGGACTCCCGTGGCCTCGACGATCAGGTCCAGGGTGCCCGCTTTTTCATCGATCTGCGTCGCCTTGACCTCGCGGCCGTCCAGGTAGCAGCACCCGATGTTGGCGAACCACTTCGGGCGCGCGCTATCCGCAGGCACAACGTCCATTCCCCACACTTCGGCTCCTCGGAGCCGCAGCACCATCCCGGCCAGCATCCCGATTGGACCCAACCCGGCCACCAGGCAGCGACGCCCGTTCAGCCAGTTCGGAGTCGCTTGGCCCGCGGGCATCCGGACAACCTGGATCCGGACCGCCTCGTCTATGGCCTTCTCGATCACCGACATCGGCTCTGCGAGCACCCCGAGGTGCGCTATCGACTCCGGCACATGGACAAGCCAGTCCTCGGTGTCCACCACGAACTGAGCCTGGAACCCATCGAGTCCCCAGATGCCGCGCTCGCGGTAATCCCCCGTACGGCACATATCGGGCCGCTTGAGGTGACACGGGGTACATTTGCCGCAGCCGCGGCGGACGGTGAAGAGGGCGTAATCGCCCGGCTTGACGGAACGGACTTTATCCCCGACCTCGACGACGCGCCCGAACATCTCGTGTCCCATCACGAGATCCCGCTGCCCGTCGGGTACGAGTGCGCGGCCCCCGGCCGCCTGTTCGCGGTCGGTTCCGCAGATCCCTACCCTGAGAACTTGAAGTTTGACTTGATCCGGAGCGCTGAGCTTCGGCTCCGGACGTTCCACCACGTGCGCGGCCGGCGTCCCGGGGACAACAGTGATAGCCCGCATGCATAGCCCCTCTGCGACCATTATGGCGCGCGGCGGGCGAGCGGAGACGCGCTTTACGGGTTGAACGGATAGTAGCCGCGGCGCGCGCGGACTGTTACGTTGGGAAGGCTCGGGACTTCTACGCGGACGTTGCGAAACTGCTTTGCGCTCTCAGTGTTCGGCACGTACCGGATGATGTACTGTGTGGTGATTTCGCCCGTGACGTTCGCGATCGAGCTAAAGATGCTCTTGGCGATCTGGCTGGCGTAACCGCCCGTGCCGACTTTGATCGCGTAGTTACCCTCGTCGGAGGGTTTGGAGAGAAAACCCTCCACATCCTTATACACGCCCTCGAGCGGATACTCGACGCGACCGCCGGTCTCGGAAGCCAACCGCTCCAGATTGGCAGCGCCGACGCTCTGGAACCCGAACGCCGACGTACTGACCGCATAAACCGTCACCAGGCTCCG
>DATMXS010000213.1:0-9068 GCA_035561355.1 Bryobacteraceae bacterium
CCTGCAATGTTGGCTATGCTCTTCTTGAACTGGGTGCCGCTGCTGCTGCTGGCGGTGGTGCTCGTGATGGTGAGGATGCGCCAGGAGCAGGCGCAGCGCGAGATCGACGCGCTCCGCCGCTACGCGCACGCCTTCTGAAACTCAGGAGCAAGAAGGAAGAAGCAAGGAGCAAGGAGCAAGAAGCTAGGAGCAAGGAGCAAGAACCTAGGAGCTACGGCAAGGACAGAGGGCATAAGAGAAAGGCAGAAACCAGCCGCCGGCTGACTCGACTCCTGGCTCCAGGCTCCTTGCTCCTAGCTCCTACCTCCTAGCTCCTGCATTCAACCGCCATGGCACTACATCTCGCGTTGCTCATCCAGGAAACCGCCGGCCGTGTTGACCCGGCCTACGAACGCAATTTCGCTTACCTCTTTTACGGCCTGCTCGTCACGTGGCTGATCCTGTTCGCGTACCTCGTCTGGATCGCCGCCCGCGAGCGCCGGATCACAAGCGAATTGAAGCGCCTCAAGGTGATGGTCGAAGACCGCGAAAAGGAGAGAGAATAATGCGTCGCCGCGCTTTGTTTGGAACGCTTGCGGCCGGAGCTCTCGGAAGCGTGACACAGCGTGTGGCCGCCGCCCAGGAGAAGGCTGAACGCGCCACGCGCGGAATGGCTGCCCCGCGGATAAAAGACGTCCAGGTGATCGCCACCGCCCCGCAGGGACTCCGCCTCGCGGTCGTGAAGATCGTGACGGACCAGGACGGCCTCTATGGCTACGGCTGCGCGACGTACACTCAGCGTGCGGACCTCGTCATCCCCGCCGTGGAGCGCTATCTGAAGCCTTTCCTGATCGGCAAGCGCGCCGACCGCATCGACGACCTCTGGCAGGCCACCTACAACAGTTCGTATTGGCGCAACGGCCCCGTTCTCAACAACGCCATCAGCGGCATGGACCAGGCGCTCTGGGATATCAAAGGCCGTCAGGCGGGCATGCCGGTGTACCAGTTGCTCGGCGGGAAGTGCCGCGAGGCTGTTGATTGCTACGGCCACGCGAGCGGCCGCGAGATTCCGGAAGTCATCGAGAACGCGAAGCGCTATTTGGCCCAGGGTTTCCGCCACGTGCGCGTGCAGGTCGGCGTGGCCGGCATGGCGGGGTACGGCTCTGGCGCCGGTGCGACGAAGGTCGAGGCACTCCACGACAGCCCGGTGTTCGAACCCGCGGCGTACATGCGGCGCGGGCTCAAGATGCTTGAGGAGTGTCGTAAGCAGTTGGGCGATGAGGTTGAGCTGCTCCACGACATCCACGAGCGTATTTCACCCAATCAGGCCCTTCAGTTCGCAAAGGCAGTGGAACCGCTGCGGCTGTTCTTCCTGGAGGACCCGGTCTCGCCGGAGGACATCGCCTGGTTCCGCATCATGCGTCAGCAGTGCACCACGCCGATCGCCATGGGCGAATTGTTCAACAGCCCCCACGAGTGGACGCCGCTCATGACGGAACGGCTCATCGACTTCATCCGCATACACGTCTCACAGGCGGGCGGCCTGACGCCCTGCCGGAAGATCGCGGCCTTAGGCGAACTGATGGGCGTGAAGACTGCCTGGCACGGGCCGGGCGATGTCTCGCCGGTCGGGCACGCAGCGAACGTCGCGCTCGATCTGGCCTGTTACAACTTCGGCGTGCAGGAATACTCGTCATTCTCGGAGCGCGTCCGCGAGGTGTTCCAGGGCGTCCCTGAAATGAAGGACGGCTACTTGTACGCAAACGAGGCGCCGGGCTGGGGCATCGAGATCGACGAGAAGGCTGCGGCGAAGTACCCGTTCGGCTACGGCGAGCAAGGAGAGCGGCGGCGGTTGAACGGCGGCTGGGGCGAGATCCGGAAGCGCGACGGGACGATCATCAAGCAGTAGGAGCACCGCCATCGGCCGCAGAGCTGGCACCGTTGCCAGCGGTCGGCGCACAAGTCCGGACGACCGTGTAAAGATCCATCTCGGCGTTTTCTGCGCTTCGCCACCCGCCACGGCCGGCGAGCCGTTTCGAATCCGCGCCTACAATAGAGACCAGTGGAGTTTGACGATCTCTTCAAAGCCGCCGGCAGCCTGCGCCGCGGTAATCTGCACTACCTGCCTGTGGTCCCCGGCCGCATGGAGTTTGCGCTGGAGGTTCGCCGCGCCATCCTCTCCGAAAAGCCGGACGTCGTCGCCGTCGAACTGCCCGCGAGCTTCCAGACTGACTACCTCCGCGCCGTCCGCCGCCTGCCGGAGATGACCGTGCTGGTCTATCCCGACCCTCCGACGAAGACCGCGGCATCTTCGTCCCCGTCGAGCCCGCAGACCCCTTTACGGAAGCCATCCGCAGCGCTCTCGAGATCGATGCCGAGATCCTCTTCGTCGATCCCGACCTGGGCGACCGCCCCCATCTGCCGGACCGCTATCCGGATCCCTACTCACTTCGCCACGTTGGCCTCGAAAAGTACGTCGAAGCCTACCGCGTCTACCCTCAAGCGCGCTCGCAGGAAATCGAAGACCATGCCTCCGGCATCGCGTGGAAGCTTCAGGGAACCAATCCCGGATCCGGCGTCCTCGTCGTCGTCTCGCTGAACCTGCTCGATGCCGTCTTCGACGCGATGCAGGAGCCCCAGCCCGAACCGCGGCGCCCGGTGGACCGCGATATCGAGCTGATCAATCCGCATCCGGATTCGCTGGCCGAGATCACCTCGGAATATCCCGCTCTCCAGTGGCGCTACGAGCAGTTCCGCGCACAAATGGAGAACGACGAACGCATCGATCGGGGCCGTGTGCAATTGCAGGTGTTGCGTGAGGCCGAAGCGGGTTACGCAGCCAATGCCGGCGAGAAACTCCAATCCTGGCAGCGCATCCTGCTGGCACGATACTCGCGCAATCTCGCCTTCACCGCCGGCGACCTCACTGCGGGGATCTTTGACCTTACGGTCGCCGGGCGCTCGATCGTGGACGACAACTACGCCTGGGAGGTCTGGACCGCCGCCGGCCAGTACCCGCCACAGCAGGCCGAAAGCGACATCGAGACCGTCAATCTTTCCGGCGAGGAGATGTGGCGCGACACCCGCCGTATGCGCCTCCGCCGCCGCATGCCTCGCCCCAAACGGCAGCTTCGGCCAGCCGGCCTCAAGATGCGCAAGAAGGAAAAGAAACCTGGCGAGTGGGCGCAGGAGTTCAACGGCGAGTCGATCTGCTCCTATCCTCCCGAGGATATTGTTGTGGAGGATTACGGCCGCCTCCTCAAACACAAGGCCAAGAGCCTGCTTTCCGAAGAGCGCACCCGCGTCGAGCCGTTCACCACGTCCCTGCTCGACGGCATCGACCTGCGCGAGACCATCCGCAACTGGCACGAGCGGAAGGTCTATGTCCGCCAGTTCGACCGCATCCCGGGCGAGGTCGGCAGCGTAGTGGTGATTTTTGATCCCGATCCGGCGGACCGCTACACCTATCTGACAACCTGGCTCGGCGAGAACCAGAACGAGTCCGACATGGCGTTCTATTCTACGAACCCGTTCGAGCACCCCGTCGGTCCCGGTATCGGTCGCGCCGAGTATGGCGGCTTCCTCATGAGCCTTCCGCCGCGGCGGATGGTCGATGTCTGGTCCGACCCGGATTACGAGGTCGCTGAAACGAAGCCGGAGCGCCTCCTCCTCGCGGCGCTCGATTACTCCATTCACCGCAACGTGGTGTACGTCGCGGCGCATCCGCCGCGCTCGGTCTTTCGGAGCATAGCCTCACGCTTCGGCCGCAACATTCTCTATGTGCCGATCGGCCAGTTGTCCCCTCAGAAGCTCAAGCGGGTTCGAGTCGTCCACGTCCTCGACAGCTACGAACGCCGCAGGGACGCAAAGGATTACATCTGGTAAATGTCGGGTGCGGGCTGAAACCCATTCGGGCCGGAGCAGTCTAAATGAATAGCGTTGTTATACTAGGAGAGAGCCTTCCCTCATGAGCCGTTTGAAAACCGCAGTCGTCAGCGTTTCTACCCTGCTTGTCGCCCTGCTTCTCGTGGGCGCGATGCTGGGCAAGACGCCAACAGATGACGGAGCGTACCGGCAACTCGCTGTGTACACCGAAGTTCTCTCCCGAATCAAGAGCGATTACGTCGAAGAACCCGACCTGAAGAGCGTGACCTTGGGCGCCCTCAATGGCATGCTCGAGTCGATCGATCCCTTCGCCAGCTACCTGAATGCCGACCAGTACAAGGAATACCTGAAGCACAGGGACGGGTATAAGGGCAGCGTCGGTCTGGTGCTGTCGAAGCGGTTCGGCGCGGTCGGCGTTGTGGACGCCATCCCCGGATCTCCGGCTGAAAAAGCCGGACTGTCGACGGGAGACCTGATCGAGAGCATCAAGGGCATCGCAACGCGCGATATGCCGCTGGCATACGCGGAGTTGCTCCTCCAGGGCGATCCCGGCACGACGGTCGAGGTCTCCGTGCTTTCTGTCCGCAATCCCGAGGCGAAGAAGCTCACGCTTACCCGCACGGAGGTACGCTACCCGGACATCACCGCGAAACTTCTGCCTGACGGCGTTGGCCACATTCACGTGCAGACGATGAAGACGGGCACGTCGGGCGAGGTCACCTCGGCAGTGAAGAGCCTTGAAAAGCAGGGGGCCAAGCGACTCATCCTGGACTTCCGGCATAGTGCGTCCGGTCATCTCGACGAGGGCATTGCTGTGGCTAACCTGTTCCTGGATAAGGGCCAGATCACCTACATGAAGGGTCAGCGCGTGCCCCGGCAAAGCTGGGACGCCGATTCCACCAAACAGATCTCAAAGCTCCCGATGGTGGTGATCACAAATCGCGGAACCGCGGGCGGAGCGGAGATTGCCGCCGCCGCCCTGCTCGACAACAAGCGGGCCGAGGTGGTGGGCGAGCGCACCTACGGAAATGCCTCCCTGCGGCAATCGGTGGCCATGGACGACGGCGGGGCCATCATCCTCTCGGTGGCTAAGTACTATTCGCCGGCCGGCAAGGCGATCCAGGACACCGGCGTAGTCCCGACTGTGCCGATGATCGAATACGATACGCCGGTGGATATCGACGAAGAAGCGGAACCGCAGGTCGCGCCGCCGCCCCAGACTGCGCCGCCGGCGCCGGAAACAAAGGGCGAAGACCAGCTTCTCAAGAAAGCGATTGAAGTCCTGAACAAGGGGGCTCAGTCCGCCGGCACGCAGGCGACGCCTCCGGCGTCTGACCCGGCCAAGCCCGATCCGAAACCGGCCCAGGATATCATCACCCCGGAAAAGCCGATCAAGTGAGCAAGGAGCTGGAAGCAAGGTAGGAGAACGGCCGCCAATTCTGGCCGTGTATCTCGTTCTTTCTTCTAGCTCCCAGCTCGTTGCTCCTAGCTCCTCCTCTTAGCACTCCTACCCTGAGAGTGCTACAATTGAATTGGCAACCCTATGCCTCTGTACGAGTACAAGTGTGACAATTGCGGAGAGACTTTCGAGACGCTTCAGCATTTCTCGGACAAGCCTTTGACTGTGCATCCGGCGTGCGGCGGCGGACCGGTGGTCCGTTTGCTTTCTCCATCGGCTCTACATTTCAAAGGGAGCGGCTGGTACGTGACCGACTACGGCCGAGGCGGTAGCAAGCCCGCCCCGACGAGCAGCAAGTCCGACAGCAGCAAGTCCGAGAGCAGCAGCACGACGCCTCCTGCGCCTGCTCCCGCAAAGTCCGACAGCACGCCTAAGCCCGCGTCTACAAAGGCTTAATCGAGCCGCGGCGGTCGAGCGCGCGAGAGATCATTTCGGCCGCGACCGCCACGCCCAAACCCGCAAACGCATCCGCAGCATAGTGATAACGGCCGTATACCGTCGCTGTGGCGATCAGCGCCGCAAGCACTGTCAAGGACCTGCCCACCCATCGCCTCTCCGGCAGAAGGCGGATCATCGCGAACGCTCCTGAAAAAGCTCCCGATACGTGCGCGCTCGGAAAGACGCTCGTGTGAATCCCGTACCCGCCGAGCAGTTCCCAGTTGAAACGGCGGAAGGGCGTTTCCCACGAGGGGAAGTCCTGCATCGGGAAGACGGTGCGGGGCGGCTCAGAGGGGAAGTAGGGAAACAGAGCGTATGAGACGAGGGTGCCGAGCAGGAACGTCGTAAGGAACCGATCAACACGCGCGCGGTGGCGATACGCATACAGCGTCGCCACGGAAAAAACCGGAATCGTGTAGACGAGAGTGTAGGAGATCTCGAGCAAGGCGGGCAGCACCGGTCCGAGCGCCTCGATGGCCGCCTTCACGCCCCAGTCGTTCAGCAGCATCTTATCCCACCGCACCCACGTCTGCTCCAGCGTGTAGCTGTGGTGCGACGGTGCGAACCAACCCATCTCGCGATACGCCAGGAGCATCAGCGGAGCCGGGTACCAATCCCGCATCATCGAAAACAGCGTGCTCTTGCGAAGCGATTCGGCTGTCGCGAGGATCCCGAAGCCCGCGACCACCACGGCGTTCACGCACACGGTCAAGACGGGGATCGGCGCTCGCAGCGGTAGCACCAGGGCGACCACGGCGGTGTAGCAGAAGTAGGCGGTCAGCAGCCACTCGGACCGCCGCAACCTGATGCGAGCCGGCATGGATCGAGCTTACGAAATCAGAGCGCCCGGTGCAGCCGGGACTAATGCTTACTGCGTAGTCGCGGCGCGCGCATTCAGGTACATCGCCTGCAGCATCCCCACGGCCGCGGGATCGCCCTTCGCGAGCGCGCCGGTGACGCTATCACGATCCTTCATCAAGTTCTCGAGCGCGCTTCGCCGGGCTGGGTTCTCCGTCGTCGAGACGGCCTCGCGCACCCGGTTGAAGAACTGGGATGTCGTCTGCGAAGCCAAGCCGTAATTCTTTTGCGCCGCCTGGATGGCCGCCATCGCGGCCAGGTCCCGGACCTCGGCACGACGCAGTTCATCGGCCGATTCCCTCAACTCGGCCTGGAGTCCGCTCGCCCTCATGTAGGACGGCAGGAATCCCAGCAGGAAGACGCCGATTAGCACCAGAGCCCACACCAGAACCTTGTTTCTCACCAGCCACCTCGTAATTCTTTGATACCACGTAATTCCCCGCTGCCTTACAATCGAAAAGCTATGCGTTTCGCGCGTGTACTGTCCCTGGCCATTTTGGCTGCGCTCGCCTGTGCGCAGGAACTACCGATCACCGGCATCGCGGGAGTGGGCCTGTTGACCCCGAATCTGGAGGCGTCGCGCCAGTTTTACACCACGACGCTTGGCTTCTCCGAAGCCTTCAGTCTAAAGAACGACCGCGGCCAGATAGTCTCGGCGTTCTTCAAGGTGAATGACGATCAGTACATTCAGGTGAGCGCCGCCCCGCGGACTGATTACCGCATGACTTACGTCGCTATCTCGACACCCGACGTGCAAGCGATGCGCAAGCTATTGCTCAAGCGGGGCATTTTCCCCAGCATGCCCTCGCCCGGCGCCGATGCGAACCTGAGCTTCTCGCTGAAGGACCCCGATGGCACCCGGATCGACTTCGTGCAGCGCGTGCCCGAGTCGCCGCAGGCCAAAGCAGTGCGCAAGCACCTCGGACCGAACCGCGTCTCGAGCAGACTCTGGCACGCGGGCGTCCTAACCAAGGACCCTGGGCGTTCGCTGACCTTTTACGGCGACAAGCTCGGCTTTAGCGAGACCTGGCGCGGCGGCCTCGCCGAGGGCGATTTGCGATGGATCAACCTCCAGATGCCCGGTCCCGATTTCATCGAGTTGATGGTTTCCCCCGATGCGCCCACCCGTGGGGATATCGGCTCGATGCAGCACATCTGCCTTTCGGTCCCGGACATCCAGGCCGCCGTGCAACAACTCACGACCAACGGATACACGCGCAAGATCGAGCCGCGCATCGGCCGCAGCGGGCGCCGCACTTTCAACGTGACCGACCCGGACGGAACACGCATTGAGATCATGGAGCCGAAGCCGGCCCGCTAACACGCCGGACACGCTACAGTAATAGGTTTATGGCTTCCACCAGACGGCGTTTCCTGCAAAGCACGGCAATTGCCGGCGCTGCCCTGCCCGCGGCCGGCCAGAACCGCGCCTCGGCAAATGACCGCATCCAGTTCGCGCTGATCGGCGCGGGAGGGATGGGCTCGGGGGATGCCCGGACCGCGCTTGCGGCGGGCGGCACTGAGATGATCGCCGCCTGCGACATCTACGACGGCCGCCTCACGCGCGTCAAAGAAGTCTGGGGGGACGGCATCTTCACCACGCGCGATTACCGCGAGGTGCTCGCCCGCAAAGACGTGGACGCCGTCATCATTGCGACGCCGGACCACTGGCACTCAGCCATCACGATCGCCGCACTCGAGGCAGGCAAGGACGTCTACTGCCAGAAGCCGATGGTCCAGAAGGTGGAGCAGGGGCGCGCTGTCATCGAAGCCGCGAAGAAGAGCGGCCGCATTATGCAGGTGGGCAGCCAGTACGTCAGTTCGCTGATCTACCTCAAAGCGCGTGACCTCGTGCGCTCCGGCGCAATCGGCCAGTTGACGCTCGTGGAAGCCTGGCTCGATCGCAACACCGCCGTCGGCGCGTGGCAGTATTCGATTCCGCCCGACGCATCGCCCGAGAACATCGATTGGGACCGCTTCCTCGGCAACGCGCCCAAAGTGCCGTTCGAACCCGTCCGCCTGTTCCGCTGGCGCAATTACCGCGATTACGGCACCGGTGTCGCGGGCGATTTGTTCGTTCACCTGCTCTCTGGCGTTCACACGGTCACTGGATCCATCGGGCCGAATCGCATCTTCGCCACTGGAGGCCTGCGTTATTGGAAGGACGGCCGCGACGTTCCGGATGTCATGCTCGCGAGCTTGGATTACCCCGAGGCAAACGGCCGCGCCGCGTTCAACCTCTCCATGCGGGTGAACTTCAAGAGCAGCGTACCCGCGGAACAGTTCGGCTTCCGGTTTGTCGGCACCGAGGGGATCATCTCCGCCGGTTCGAGCGTCAGGCTGACCAAGCCACCGAAAGAAACCGAACCCGGCTTCACCATCGACACGTTCTCCCGCGCGGCGCGCGAAGAGTTCCTTCGCCGGTACCGCAAGGAGCACCCCTACACGC
>DATMXS010000214.1:0-37755 GCA_035561355.1 Bryobacteraceae bacterium
CTCAATTGCAGGTCTCAGTCGCCGAGGTTGCGGCGGCACCCCAAGCACCGGTTGTCGCGGAGCCTGAGCCTGTCGAACCTCCCGTTCAACAATCCGAGCCGATCGAAGCCAAGCAGAGTGCCGCGCGGCTGCCCGATCTCGCGCCGGCGGGGGACACGCTGGAGAAGATCCGCGAGGATCTCGGCGAATGCCGCCGGTGCCGTTTGCACGAAGGACGCAACAAACTGGTGTTCGGCGTTGGCGATGCGAAGGCGCGGCTGGTGTTTGTCGGGGAAGGTCCTGGGGCGGATGAGGACGCCCAGGGGATTCCTTTCGTGGGGAGAGCAGGCCAGCTTCTCACGGCGATGATCGAGAACACGGCGTTGAAGGAGGGCATCCCGCTCAAGCGCGAGGACGTGTACATCTGCAACGTGGTGAAGTGCCGCCCGCCCGAGAACCGCACGCCCGAACCGGACGAGATGGAGATCTGCGGCGAGTTCCTGTTCCGCCAGCTTTCGGTGCTGAAACCGAAGGCGATCTGCGCGCTCGGCGGTACGGCGGCGAAGGCGATCACCGGCCGCAAGGAAGGCGTCACGCGCATGCGCGGGAAATGGTTTGAGTGGAACGGCATCCCCGTGATCGTCACGTATCACCCCTCGTATCTGCTCCGCCCGTACAACCAGAATGCCAAGCGGGAAGCGTGGGAAGACCTGAAGAAGGCGCTGCATTTTGTGTATGACTGAAACGGCAGAATGCGAAATGCAGAAGGCAGAAGGCAGAAGGCCAACGCAACCGTGCCGCGACCGTGAGGGAGCGGTGGCGAGGGCCATTCCGGGCGCTGCGCACTGGCGCTATCCGGCATGAGTGCGCGCGGGTTGTTTATCAATTTCGAAGGTGGGGAAGGCAGCGGGAAGACGACGCAGTTGCGGCTGGTTGCGGAGCAGTTGCGGAGCGAGGGCCGCGAAGTTGTGGAGGCGGTGGAGCCGGGTGGGACGCGAATCGGACAGCAGATTCGCCGCATCCTGTTGGACCGGGCCAACACTGACCTGCGTGCGATGCCTGAGATGCTGCTCTACTTCGCCAGCCGTGCGCAAAATGTCGAAGAAGTGATCCTGCCTGCGCTTCAGCGCGGCGCGGTCGTGCTTGCCGATCGCTACACGGATTCGACAATGGCCTACCAGGGCATCGCCCGGGGGCTTGGAGAAGAGGTGGTGGCGCAGGCGCACACGCTGGCCGGGTGTATCGATCCGGATCTGACCGTGCTGATCGACATCGACGTGGATGCAGGGCTCAGGCGCGTTCGGACACGCAACGCGGAGGCAGCCTCCACAGAGACGCGACTGGACGATGAAGCTGTGGAGTTCCACCGGCGTGTGCGAGCCGGCTACCTGAAGATGGCGGCGCGGGAGCCGGAGCGATTCCGCGTGATCGACGGCTCGGCGGCGCCCGAGGTGGTGGCCCGCAGCGTTTGGGAAGCGATTGCGCCGGTTGTGGCGCGTATCCATGTTTGAGAGCATCCATGTTTGAAAAGTTCTTCGGGAACCGGGCTGCGCAGGAGACGCTCGGACAGATGATCGTTAGCGGGCGCATCCCGCAGACTCTGTTGCTCTCCGGGCCGGATGGCGTGGGTAAGGCCACGCTCGCGCGGCGGTTCGCAGCGCGTCTGCTGGGCGAACCCGAGAAGATCGAGCGCGACGACCTCAGCCTCCCAGCCAACGTGGCTTACATCACCGAGCGCGAGAAGTGGCCGTCCGACAAGCGTAATGAAGATCCTCTTCACTTCGCGTCGCATTCCGATTTCGTGACATTCTCGCCGGATGGGCCGCTGCGGCAGATCACCATCCAGCAAATGCGGCTACTGAAAGAGAGGGCGCCGTTCAAGCCCAACAAGGGGCAGCGCCGCGTGTTCCTTATCGACCGCATCGACCGTGCGAACGAGCAGGCCGCGAACTCGCTTCTGAAGACGTTGGAGGAGCCGCCGGACCACCTGATCCTGATCGCGACGGCGGCGAATCTGTACGACCTGCTACCGACCATACGGTCGCGCTCCGTTTCGATTCATCTCGGTCCGCTGAGTGTGGACGAGATGAGCGAGTTCGTGCGTGCGCATTCATTGGACGAGCCCGAGCGCCGGGTCGCGCTGGCACAGGGAAGCCCCGGAGTGGCGCTCTCGATTGATCTGGATCTCTACGATAAGCGCCGCGCGGCGATGCTCGGCGTCTTGGAAGCCGGAGCGAAGATCCAGCCGTTTGCGGCATGGACGAAGCAGGCGGAATCGGCGGCGAACCGTACGGAGAAACTGGAGCCGCTGCTGCGCACGCTCTACGATCTGCTCGAAGACGTGCTGGTGCTGCAACAGGGCGGAACGGGCATCCGTAATATCGACATCGAGCCGCAGCTTCGAGCTATAGCGCAAAAGGTGACCTTTGCATGGATGCGGCGCGCTGTGACAAAGGTGGACGAGCTTTCAGAGTTGGTACGGCGCAACATACAGAAGAACATCGCGCTGGACGCGATGGTGGTGGCATTGAGGGCTGCATGAGCAAACCAGGACACATCACACGGGCCGAGATTTTCCAGCAGCCCGAAATCTGGCCGGATACGGTGAAGCGCGTGCGCGCAGCCGGCATCCCGGAGGTTACAACCCCGATCATCACGGGAGCCGGCACATCTGCGTACGCCGCGATGGCGATCGAAGGAGCGTGGCCGGGATCGCGGGCGGTGGCATCCACCGAATTGCTGCTCGACCCTCGCCGCTTCGTGCCGGAGGGCGCCACAGTGCTCTCGATTGCCCGCAGCGGCGACAGTCCCGAGAGCAAGGCCGTGGTGGACAAGATACCGTGGGCGCGGCACGTTGCGATCACCTGCAATGCGAACGGTGCGCTGGCGCGGCACCCGCGCGTGGAGCCGATCCTGCTGGACCCGCGCACGAATGACCGCAGCCTCGTGATGACCAGTTCGTTCTCGAACATGGTGCTGGGCGGGGCCGCTCTGCTTCGGGGCGAGGAAGTCGAAGCCGCGCTGCCGCACATGCGTCTCGATGTGGATGCACTCGACACAGAGGCGCAGGCGCTGGCCGGGGAGCCACCGGAGCGGTTCGTCGCACTGGGTTCGTATCGCCTGTTCGGTGCCGCGCGCGAGGCGTCGCTCAAGGTACTCGAAATGACCGCGGGCAAGATTGCAGCCCTACCGGAAACGTATTTGGGATTGCGGCACGGGCCGATGAGCTTCCTGCGCGCGGATACGCCGGTGCTGTGCTTTCTTTCAAGCGACGGCGCGCTGACGCAGTATGAGAACGATCTGCTCGATGAGTTGCGCGCGAAGAAGATCGGGCGGATCATCCCGGTCCGCACGGCGTGCGAATTGCCGGATGATCTGCGCACTCCGGCGGCGATCGTCGTCGCGCAGTTACTCGCATTCCACTGGAGCCTGGGTTTGGGACTCGATCCCGACAATCCGAGCCCGGGCGGTGTCATCAATCGCGTTGTCCAGGGCGTGCGCATCCATGGCTGACCTCTTGCGCGCGGGCGCGGCGGTGGTCGCTCACGGCGGCGGTCCGACGCCGGTGATCAACGCGAGCCTCGCGGGCGTGATCGTTGGGGCACGCGAGCACTTTTCCCAGCTCTACGGAGCGCGGCAGGGCGTCGAAGGACTTCTCGCAGAATCCTTCATCGACCTGCTGGATCAGCCGGCCGACCTGGTGGAGCGGATTGCTCTGGCGCCTGGTTCCGTGCTCGGCTCCTGCCGGATGACAGTGAAGCCGGAGCACTATGAGCGCGTTCTCGAAGTGTTCCGCAAGCGCGATGTGCGCTGGTTCTTCTACAACGGCGGCAACGGCTCGATGTACCTCGCGCAGCAAGTCGGGCTGGCGGCAAGAGCGGCGGGGTACGAGCTCCAGGTGATCGGCATCCCCAAGACAATCGACAACGACATCGCCGAGACGGACCACACGCCGGGGTACGCTTCGTGCGCGCGGTTTTTCGCACACGCGGTGCGCGATATCGGCGCCGACCTGCGAGCCTTGCGCGGCCGTGTCACGTTCGTGGAAACACTGGGAAGGAATGCCGGGTGGATTGTGGCGGCAACGGCCCTTGCGCGCTGTGCTGAGGACGATGCGCCGCAACTCGTGTATCTCCCCGAGCGGCCAATCTCGGAGGACCAGCTCTGCGCGGATGTGGAGCGTGTTTTCAGCCGGCTCGGGTGGGCCGTGGTCGCGGTCTGCGAGGGACAGGTGAACGATAAGGGCGAGCCGTTCGGCGCGGACCAGTTTGCACCCGACGGGTTCGCGCGCACGCTTTCGGGCAACCTGGCGCACACGCTCGCGCAGCTTGTCGCGCGCCGAACGGGCATCCGCACGCGCAGCGAGAAGCCGGGACTGCTGGGCAGATCGAGCGTCGCCTATGTCACGGCGATGGACCGCGACGAGGCGCGGCTGTGCGGGCTGGCGGCTGTTCGTGCCGCGGTCGCGGGCGAATCCGGCAAAATGGTGACCCTCATACGCGAGCCCGGACAGGAGTATTGCGTCACGACGGGGCTGGCCCCACTCGAAAAGGTCGCTTACGACGAGCGGTTGCTGCCCGAATCGTGGATTGAGCCTGCGGGCAACGGCGTCGTGCCCGCGTTCCTCGATTGGGTGCGTCCGCTGGTGGGCGAGGTGGCCCCGCACGCCCGATTTGCATGAACAGCCGCACACTCGCTGTCCTCGCCGGGCTGTGCCTGCTGGCGTACCTGCCGCTCTACCGACAGCCGCTGCTCGAGGACGACTGGCCGAACATCGAGCTCGCGGGCAACTGGATCGGCCTGCTCGGTGACAGCGTGTTCCGCTGGCGCACGCTGCATTGGATCCTGACGAACGGCATCGAGCGCGCGTTCGGGGTTTGGGCGCCCGCCTACTATACGGCGTCGATCGCGCTGCATATTGCGGCCACCTGGGTGGTCTACGCGACAGGTGCGCTGCCGCAGATCGGCTGGCGCGTGTCCGCGATTGCGGCGGCGTTCTTTGCGGTGTACGAAGGGCACCAGGAAGCGGTGATGTGGTACTCGGCGTCCGCCGAGACACTGATGTTCGTGTTCGGCGCAGCCGCGGTAATCCTGTTCGCCCGCGGGCGGACCTGGCAGGCGCTCGCGCTGTTCGCTGCGGCGCTGGCATCGAAGGAATCGGCCGTCATCTTTGCGGCGCTCATGCTGGTTGCGGCTTGTGAGCTGCGTGACCGGGCGGGGTCCCGCGGAGCGCTCCTGCGATGGCTTCCGTTCGGCGCCCTGGGCGTGGCGTATGCCGCTTGGATCGCGGCGGCACGGGCGTCCTCGTTTCGATTCCGCGATGGCAGCTTCTCGCTCTCCGCTCCCTTCTGGATCACATGGCCTGTGAGCTACTGGCGGATGCTGTGGATCTGGGGGCTGGCAGCGCTCATCGTGCTCGTACTGCGGCGTGCCTGGCCGCGTGCTGCGCGTTTCGGCCTTCTGTGGATGGCCGTCGGACTTGTGCCGTACATCTTCCTGACCTACATGACGCGGGTCCCGAGCCGCCACACGTACATCGCGAGCGCAGGACTGGCATTGCTGGTGGGAGCGGCCGTTGCGAAGCTGGGAAGGCGTGCGGCGACGATCGCAGTGGTCGTGTTCGTGCTCGTGAACGTAGGCTACCTGTGGACGCGGAAACGCGCACAATTCCTGGAGCGCGCCGCGCCTAGTGAATCGCTGGTCGCATTTGCACGGAGCACGGCCGCGCCGGCCATCTACCTGCGCTGCTTCCCCGGCCCAGCGGTGACGCCGGAGTCAGCAGTGAGGCTCACCACGGGCAAGCGGGTCGTATGGAAGCCCGAACCCGGCGCGGCCGAGTTCTGCTGGCGCCTGAGTAGGGCGAGTGCGGCGGGCCGAGCTCGGCCACCTCGGGGATCGGCCGGGCTGGCCGCCCGGCTGAACCGGCTGGGGAGAGCCGGTTCGCAGACGGGGGCGTCTGCCCCACATCATTCCTGGCGAAGCGCGACGATCGGGTCCACTTGCATGGCGCGGCGGGCCGGAAGGTAGCTCGCGATCGCGGCGGTGAGCAGGAGAACCACTGCCACGACTGCGTACGTGGCCGGATCCGTGTGCTTCACGCCGAAGAGCACAATGGCGAGGAGGCGTGAGACGGCCAGCGCTCCCGCAATGCCGACTCCCACGCCGATGGCGGTCAGTTTGAGGCCGTGCGCGACAACCTGGCGCAGGATTCCGGACGGCGGGGCGCCGAGGGCCATGCGTAACCCGATCTCCGGAATCTGCCGGCCGACGATATGCGTCAGCAAACCGTAGAGTCCCACGCACGCCAGCAGCAGCGCGAGGCCGGCAAAGACGCCCAGCAGCGTGGTCTGCACCCGGCGCTGGGTTAGTTCTCCATCCAGGATTTCGTCCATCGTGGCCAGATCGGTGATGGGCTGGTCACGGTTTACTGACCAGATCGCTTGTCGTACAGCCGGCGCGATGCTTGCCGGTTTGACGTTCGTGTGAATGGCGAGCGAGCCTGGGAAGAAGCCGGCCTGAAGGGCGGAGATGTAGAACTCCGGCATGGGCGGCACGTCGAGTCCGGCTTGGTGGATCTCGCCGACCACGCCCACAACCGGCACCCACAGATCGTCTCTGAAGTGAACGCGGCGGCCGATCGGATCCTGGCCGGGCCAGAGAGTGCGGGCAAGAGTCTCGTTGATCAGAACCACCAGCGGTGCGCCTTCGACGTCGCGCTCATCGATGTCTCGCCCGCGTGTCACGGGGATGCCCATGGTGCGGAGGTACCCGGGGCCGGCCACGCGTGAGCGCACCTGGAAGCGTTCCCGCTGGCTGCGTCCTTCGGCCCCGATACCGGAAATGTCGCCTTTCATCGCGAGCGGGATGTGGTTGGTGAAACCGGCCGAGGCGACACCCGGAATCGCGGTGACACGCCGCAGGATCTCCTCCTGGTACGCGGGGCTCTGGACGGATCCCCGATAGCGCTCGGAAGCCGGGATGCGAAGCGTGAGGATGTTGTCCGTACGGAAGCCCACATCGACGCCGCGCAGGCGCAAGAACGTTTGCATGAGCAGCCCGGCTCCGATGAGCAGCACAAAAGCCAGCGCCACTTCGGAGCAGATAAGCAGCGCCCGGACGCGCCGCGAACCCGCTGTCGCCGCCAGGGTACGGGCACTCTGCTTAAGCGCATGGCTGACGTCCGCTCGGCGCACCTGGAGCAGTGGCACGAGCCCGAAAACAAACGTGGTCAGGACGGCGATGGCCAGTGTGAAACCGAGAACGCGCCCATCCACGGAGAGTTCGTTCAACCCGGAAATCCGGCTCGGCGCCAGGTGCGCGAGGAATTCAAAGGTCATGCTCGCCAGGAACAGCCCTAGCGCACTGCCGGCCGCGCACAGCAGCAGGCTCTCGCAGAGGAACTGCCTTGTGAGCTGCCAGGTGCGCGCGCCGAGCGCCGTCCGCACCGCGACTTCCTTGCTCCGGTTCGCGGCGCGGGAGAGCAGCAGGTTCGCCAGATTGGAGCAGGCGATCAGAAGAACGAAGGCGACCGTGCCGAGCAGGATGACCAGCACGCGCCGGCTGGAATCGACGAAGTGACTGCGCAAGGGCGCGACGAACGCCCCTACGTTCTCGTTTGTGTCGGGAAATTCGCGAGCCAGCCTGGCGCCGATCGCGCGCATCTCGGCATCGGACCCCTCCAAAGTCACTCCCGGCCGCAGCCGCGCGATCACCATCCAGTTGTGCCGGCCGCGGTTCGCCAACTCCTCGGGAGTGTACGTACTGCCGAGTGGGGTCCAGATTTCGCCGAGTGCGCTTCGGTATTCCGACGGCGGTTCGGAGCCCGGCGCGAGGACACCGACGATGGTGTGCTTCTCCTCGCCGAGCGTGAGGGTTTTGCCGACGACTTCCGCGTCGTCGCCGAACCGGCGGCGGCGGAAGCCATCGCTGATCAGCGCCACCTTCGGGGCTCCGGGGCGGTCCTCGTCATCGCGAAAGATTCGGCCCTGTGCAGGACGAGTGCGTAGGGCCCGGAGCAGGCTCGCGGTCACGAGTCCGCCTTCTACGGATTCCGGAGTCCCCTCACCGATCAGGCGATACGAACGGTCCTCCAACGCCCCGATTTCCTCGAACGAGCGGCTGCGAGCTTTCCAATCGGTGTAATTGGCCGGGGCGACCGGGCTGTCCCGAAGTCCGAAAAAGGGCGCGCTCTCCCAGACGAGAACCAGCTGGTGCGGCTGCGCATAGGGCAGCGGGCGCAGCAGAACCGCATTGATAAGACTGAAGACGGCGGTGTTGGCTCCGACACCGAGCGCCAGGGTGATGACGGTCACCGCAGTGAAGGCGGGTGACTTCAGGAGCGAGCGGAGAGCATAGCGAAGGTCGTGCCTGATGTCGAGCATAGCTTCGGACACGAAAGTATGCAATTCGCTGGCCAGAGCGGGCGCGTTTGCAAACCGGCAATTCCAGGCGATTGCCAGGGCTGGGGTGTCCGGATCCGAGACGAGCCTGCCCGGTTGCGCGACTTAAATGCGAACCCTCTTCTCCGCGCGTGACGCCCTCGTCGTGCATCAGCCGGGCTTGCACCCGACTGAACCGGCTGGGGAGCCGGTTCGCAGACGAGGGCGTCCGCCCCACACACGGCGCTAATCGAAGAATGGGAACAGTTGCCGGAGTTCCGTTTCAGATACGCGGCGGCCATACTCGCCCAATTCGAAGGCCTCGGCATTGCGGATCTGCTTCGCCTTCTCGGGGCCGTACCACTTTTCGAGCGTCTGCTGCACCTCAGGGCTCGGACGGCGGTCAAACCGCTTCTCGAGCCACTGGCGGCGCTCCACCTTGTCTGTCGGGACCGGGACGCCACCGCCCCAGCACTTCGGCTGCGCCTCGTAGAACTGCGATTCCTCGGCTTCGAAGGCATCCAGTTTCTTCGACCACACGTCGTCGATGCCGATCGCGATATCCGGCTTGAAGGGCTGGGGCTTCCGGAAGCCGTCCTCGTAGTACAGGAAGACCGGGTTGCGCTTCAGTGCCGGAGTGTCAGTGACGACCATCGGAATCTGGACCATGAAAGCAGCGTCCTGCACGAGTACGCCGGTATAGCGATGATCGGGGTGATAATCATAGACCCTGGGAGCGAGCACGATGTCGGCGTTCCACTCGCGGATGAGGCGGATGATCTGGGACCTTACTTCAAGCGTGGGGAGGAGCTCGCCATCGTGATTCTCGAGCACTTCGTATTCAGCGATGCCCAGGCGGCGGGCTGCTTCCTTGGCTTCGGCGCGACGGCGCTTCGCGAGTTGTCCGCCTCCCATTTCGCAATGGCCGGCGTCGCCGTTGGTCGTCGATACGAACTTGACGAGATGCCCCTTGGCGGCAAACTTGGCGGCGATCCCGCCGGCGCGGATGTCGGCGTCGTCCGGGTGAGCCCCGAACGCGATCACGCGTATTTTACCGTCCTGGCCTTGTCCGAAAGCGGCGCCCGCTGCGAGCGCAATCATCATCCCAGCGAAGAAAAGTTGACGTTTCATAAGTGAGCCTTTCGGAGACGATGATAGCGGACAGGGTGAGCAGCAGTTCGCACCCTGCGACTCACTGGGTGAGAATGGATGCAAGGGGGGATAGTGCCCATTACAATTGGCGGAAAGCCGGAGAGCCACTTCAGCGACCCTATCGGACTGCTGACTGACTGTCACAGGCGAATCGAACGGTTTCTGTCCGTGCTGGTGCAGGTTGCCGCGCAAGCGGGCGAAGGAGAACTTACGGACGAGCGGCGGACGGCCCTGGAGACGGCCCTACGCTACTTCCGCGAGGCCGCTCCGAACCACACCGCCGACGAAGAAGATACGCTGTTCCCGCGTATGCGGATGATGGACCGGCCCGAAGCAAAGGCTGTGCTCGCGAGTGTCGATTCGCTCGAGCAGGACCACGAGCGCGCGCAGGAGATGCACGACGAAGCCGACCGGCTAGGGCAAGCGTGGCTTGCATCCGGAACGATCTCCACTGCCGACGCGGCGCTGCTTTCCGCGGTCCTGGCGCAACTGGATGAGCTGTATCGCGGCCATATCGCCGTGGAGGAGCAAGAGGTGTTTCCGGTGGCGGCGCGATTGCTGGCTGCGCCCGATCGTGAGGCGATCGGAGGCGAAATGGCTGCTCGGCGGGGCCTGTCGCAGGGACTTCCCGGAAAGCCCCCGGCCCGCAAGATGGGATGAGCGCGGGCGAGCGGCGGCGGTCGCTAGTTTTTCCAAGAGAACACGGCGCTTGGGGGATTTTGCTGGTCCCACTGGCGACCGGCGCCGCCACCGGCCTTCTGAACGGCGGGCACGCATTGCCGCTGCTGCCGCTCACGATTGCGGCACTCGCACTGTTCTGGCTGAGGACCCCCGTCGAAAGCTGGATCGGGACGACTCCGGTTCGCGCGCGCACTCCGGCGGAACTCAGGACTGTCCGCATCGCGGTGCTGCTGCTCTCTAGCGCGTCGGTGGCGGCGCTGCTGCTGCTGGTTCAGGGCGGGCGTAATCTGGGCCTGTTCTGGATCGGCGGCATCGCGGCTGCCGCATTCGCGTGGCAGGCAGTGTTGAAGCGCGTTTCCCGAAGCGCACGCGCCGCGGCCCAGATGATCGGTGCGGCAGGTTTGACCGCAGCCGCGCCCGCCGCATACTACGTTACGACCGGTGACCTGGGCTGGACCGCGTACTTTCTGTGGGTCGCCAATTTCCTGTTCGCAGCGAACCAGATCCACTTCGTGCAAGTCCGAATCCGCGCGGCGCATGCCGAGAAACAGCGGGAGAAGTTCCTTGTCGGACGCTGGTTTCTGGCCGGGCAGGCGGCCCTTGTGGCGCTGCTGGCGGCAGGGGTGGCTCGCCATCTGATCGGGAGCTACACCGCCCTGGCTTTCGCCCCGGTCTTGCTGCGCGGCTTTGCCTGGTTCGCGACCAAACCCAGGCCGCTCAGGATCCGCGCGCTCGGCGTGAGCGAACTGATCCATAACGCCGTATTCGGCGTGCTCCTGGTGGTGGGGTTGGAACTGTCGCCTGCGGATGTCATTCTGGAGACGATGGGCTGGCAGTGGCGCGCCGCTTTTATTGCCGAACTGGTGGAACGGCAAATCGACCGCTACCGGCAGGCAGTGAAACGGCAGTTCGGCTGGATGGACCCGCCTATTCTGGTTTCATACCTCGGCTATGGAACGGCGGAGCGGCTGTACCTGAAGGGCCGGGTCATCGAGGAGAGCGGGGTCCGGAGCGCGCTCGACACCGACAGCATTTGGGACAACCTGCGGATGATGTACCGGCGGATTGCCTCGCGAGAGATCCCGGGGGCGCGGGTGGAAGCGCGGTTTCAGGGCCGAACACTTCAGGCCGTGACGGACGAGGAAGGCTTTGTGCGGTTCCACCTGACCCCGGAGCAGCCTCCGCCGGCGGGCGAACTGTGGCATGCGGTGGAGTTGCGGCTGCTGGAACCGAAGGGCCCTCGAGAGGTTCGCGCAACCGGGAGCATCCTGGCGGCGCCTGCGGGAGCGGCTTTCGGAGTCATCAGCGACATCGACGACACCGTGGTCAAGACCGATGCCGCGAACCTGCTGAAGATGGCGAGGATCGTCTCGCTCGGCAACGCGCGCACCCGGATGCCGTTTCCCGGCGTCGCGGCTTTCTACCGCGCGCTGCAGGTAGGCCGTAACCCTATTTTCTACGTCTCGAGCAGCCCCTGGAATCTGTACGATCTATTGCGTGACTTCCTGGAATTGAAGGAACTCCCGCTTGGGCCGCTTCTGCTGCGGGACTGGGGAATAACTAAAGACGAAGTGCTGCCTACCCGGCACGCCAGTCACAAGACGGATGCGCTCCGCCATATCCTGCAGCTTTACCCGGACCTGCCGTTCATCCTGATCGGCGACAGCGGCCAAGAGGATCCCGAGGTCTACAGTCGCGCTGTGGAAGAGTTCGGTGCTCGCATTCTGGCGATCTACATTCGAGACGTCAGCGCCCGGCGTCCGGCGCGCCGCGAGAGCATTCAGGAACTGGCGAGGAAGACTCTGGCAGCGGGGTGCCCGCTCCTGCTGGTGGAGGATACCCTGGCTGCGGCCAGGCATGCAGCGGAGCGGGGCTGGATTAACGGAAGCTCACTGAAAGAGGTGGCAGGGGAAATCAGTAAGGACGAGGGGCCGCCGAGGACGGAGCTCGACATTGTGAACGAGGATCAAGATCGTTGAACACTCTGTTCGAGCCAAGGGTAGCAGAGGACAATGCGGGAGCTTTGCCCGCAAGTGGATGCAGTATCGGCCCACACAGGAGAGCTAAGTGCCCCCTCTGATTAAATAGCAATTAAACCCTATGTAGGGTATCGCGAAGTTCACTCGGAACGTCTCTATACTGGGAGCAACGACTCATATAGGAAGCAAATAAATTCTTTAGTTGATCCCTGCCGTTATGCTCAAATCACGTGACGAATTCCTGGGCCATGGTTATCCCCGGCCGCGGCTGCGCCGCGACGAGTGGATCTGCCTGAATGGAACCTGGGATTTTGCAATCGATCCCGAGGCGGTCTGGTCTGTCCCCGAACAGGTGGCCTGGCCGTCGAGAATCGAGGTTCCGTTCTCACCGGAGACGGTGCGGAGCGGCATCGCAGACACCGGATTTTACCGGGCCTGCTGGTACAGAACGTTTTTCGAGCCCTTGGACTTGAATCACGACCAGCGGCTGGTCCTGCACTTTGGCGCTGTCGATTACGCCGCCACCGTTTGGGTGAACGGCCGTATCGTGGCGACTCATGAAGGAGGTTACACCCCCTTTGAGTCCGACATTACGGATTTCTTAACTCCGGCCGGACCGCAAACCATCATCGTCCGCGCCGAGGACGACCCCCTCGATCTGGCCAAGCCTCGCGGGAAGCAGGACTGGCAACTCGCGCCGCACTCCATCTGGTACCCGCGGACGTCGGGAATCTGGCAGACGGTCTGGATGGAACGCGTGCCGGCGGCCCGCATCGGCTCATTGCGCATCACCCCGTCCGTGGAGAACTGGGAAATCGGCTTCGAGGCGCGGATTGACGGCGAGCGCCGGGACGACCTCCGGCTGAACGCGAAACTGACCTGCCGGGGCAGGCTCATCTCCGACGACACGTATACGGTGACGGCTGGCGAGGTGCACCGGCGGATCGGCCTGTCCGACCCCGGAATCGATGATTCGAGGAATGAACTGCTGTGGAGCCCGACCTCGCCTACGCTGATCGAGATTGAGTTGCGCCTGTGGCAGGGAAGCGAATTGATCGACGAGGCCCGCAGCTATACCGCCCTCCGATCGATCGGGATCCAAGGCGACCGGTTCGTGCTGAATGGGCGGCCGTATCCACTGCGCATGGTTCTCGACCAGGGTTACTGGCCGGCGACCGGCCTAACGGCTCCGGACGACGCCGCGCTTCGCCGTGACGTGGAGTTAGCGAAGGCCATGGGGTTCAACGGGGTCCGCAAGCACCAGAAGATCGAAGATCCGCGCTATCTGTATTGGGCCGACCAGCTTGGTTTACTCGTATGGGAGGAGATGCCGAGCGCCTATCGCTATACGAAGCGCTCCATCCAGCGCCTTACCCAGGAATGGTTGAAGGTGGTCGAACGCGATGCCAGCCATCCGTGCATTGTGGCGTGGGTGCCGTTCAACGAGTCCTGGGGCGTTCCGGATTTGCCGGACAGCCAGTCGCAGCGGCATTACGTACAGGCGCTGTACCACATGACGAAGACGCTCGATCCGACGCGGCCAGTGATCGGCAACGACGGATGGGAGAGCGTCGCGACGGACATCATCGGCATTCACGATTACGACGACCAGCCGGAGCGCATTGGGCGTCGCTACGGGACCGACGAATCGCTTCCCAGACTGTTCAAGCGCGAACGCCCGGGCGGGCGCATTCTGGTGCTCGATAAGCAGGGCCACACGGGCCAGCCCATTATGCTCACCGAGTTCGGTGGAATCGCATACTCACGTGAGCGGAAGGGCACGTGGGGCTACTCGCGTACCGAAAGTATCGAGGCGTTTGCCGCCCTCGCGATGGAACTGTTGGGGGTAGTGCGCTCGCTTCCGGTTTTGGCGGGGTTCTGCTACACGCAGTTTGCCGACACGTACCAGGAAGTGAACGGACTGCTGTTCGCGGACCGGACGCCGAAATTCCCCCTCGAAGACATCGCTCTTGCTGTGCAGGGGCCGCGGAACGAGCAAGAAGCGCAGATCGAGTGGGAGTGGCGGGACAACATCATGAACCTCCAGCGGCAACAGTACCTTGTGCCGCAGGAGGATTACCAGCAGGCGAACGACCGACGGTAGGTGCGCCTGCCTCGCGAAGAATCGCCCCGAGGAGAAGTATTGGGAACTACAGCCATATCGACTCACGCTAAGCCAGGATTGAACGGCAAGCCGGCTTCGGCGGCCCAACTCCAGCCGCCATCGCTGTTTAATTCTTTTTGGATTGCCGGCTTCGAATCGGCGTGCCACCTGAACAGCGCGGGCCAGAGACTGGACATGATCGCGGTAACGCAGCACGACGTTCAGGCGGTGGAGGACTACGCCCTGCTGACGAGCGTCGGGATCCGGACGGCGCGCGATGTGGTCCGGTGGCACCTGATCGACAAGGGCGGCCGGTACGACTTCAGTCCGTTGACCCCACTCGCGGATGCGGCGGATCGTGCCGGCGTGCAGGTGATCTGGAACCTCTGCCACTACGGGTGGCCGGATGGCCTCGATCTGTTCTCAGCGGAGTTCGTAGAGCGGTACGCGCGATATAGCCGCGCGGTGGCGCGCTATTTCGCGGACCGCAGCGACCTTGTTCCGTTCTATGCCCCGGTGAACGAGATCTCGTTTTTCGCCTGGGCTGCCGAACGGCCCATCCTGTACCCGTTCGCGACGGGGCGCGGCGACGAGATCAAGAAACAACTCGTGCGGGCCGCGATTGCCGGCATGGAGGCTATCTGGGAGGTGGATCGGCGCGCACGGTTCGTTCACGGCGATCCGATTATTCACGTGATTCCGCCCCGGGACCGGCCGGACCTCGCCGGAGCCGCGGCGATCCAAAGAGCCGCCCAATTCAGCGCCTGGGACACACTGGCAGGTATCGAGAACCCCGAGGTGGGCGGAGATCCGCGGTACCTCGACATCGTCGGGACGAACTGGTACCACGCTAACGAGTGGGAGTGCCCCGACATACGGCTGCGTTGGGAAGACGAGCCACGCGACGAGCGCTGGCTGCCGCTGCACCTGTTGCTCAAAGAGGTTTGGGACCGCTACCGGCGCCCGATCTTCATGGCCGAGACGAGCCACTTCGGTGCAGGGCGCGCACGGTGGATCCGCGAGATTGCGGCTGAGATCTGTGCGGCACGGGGCATCGGCGTGCCGATCGAAGGCGTGTGCCTTTACCCTATCCTTGACCGTCCGGACTGGGAAGACACGAGCCACTGGCACAACAGCGGGCTTTGGGACTTGGTCCCGGACGGCGAGAACCGGCTGGTCCGAGTCTTGAATCCCGAGTACGCGCACGAATTCGCCGCCGCGCGAGAATCGCTAGCTAAGCTACAGTGTCGATAAAGTGCTGTAGAATCAGCGTAGCATAAAACTCTCCCCTGGATGAAGTACTATTAATCTATGGGCTGCGCCCTAGGGGGCCGCTCATCGATTGAGTCCAACCAGGGGGGAAGTTTGAACCAGCAACAAGCGATTGTTACCTTTTCGCATCTCAGATGGGATTTTGTCTACCAGCGCCCCCAGCACCTTCTCTCTCGATTCGCCGCCCGCCACAACCGGCGCGTGCTGTTCATTGAGGAACCCGTTCAGGACGAATCCGAGGTGCTGTCCTGGGAGTTCAAGGAACCCGAGCCGAACATTCTGGTGTGCCGCCCGCACACGCCCGCCAAGTCCTTCGGCTTCTCCGAAGAGCAATTGCCGCTGATCCAGCGGCTGATGCCCACCCTTGTCGATCAGCACGTCCCGGAGGACCATATCCTCTGGTTCTACACACCGATGGCGCTGCCGCTGGCGGAGACGCTGCGGCCCAAGGCGATCGTGTACGACTGCATGGACGAATTGTCCGCCTTCCTCGGCGCGCCGCCGGCTCTCCTGGCCCGCGAGGACGAACTCTACAACATCGCCGACGTGGTCTTCACGGGCGGCCCCAGCCTGTACCAGGCGAAGAAGGGCCGTCATTCGAACGTCCACTGCTTCCCGAGTAGCGTGGACCTGCATCATTTCGGACAGGCGCGCAAGGAACAACCGGAACCGCAGGACCAGGCGGGAATCCCGCATCCGCGGCTGGGATATTTCGGCGTCATCGACGAGCGTCTCGACCTGGCCATGCTCGACCAGATCGCGCAGAGCCGGCCGGACTGGCAATTCGTGATGGTGGGGCCGGTTGTGAAGATCGACCCCTCAATGCTCCCCAGGCGGGCCAATATCCACTACACCGGACAGCGCAGCTATGCCGAACTACCGAAGTATCTGTCTGGCTGGGATGTCTGCCTGCTGCCCTTCGCGCGCAATGAGGCGACGCGGTTCATCAGCCCCACCAAGACGCTCGAGTACATGGCAGCGGGGAAGATGATGGTGAGCACGCCCATCACCGACGTTGCGGAACCGTACGGCAGGATTGTCTATCTCGGGAGCACTCCAGAGGAGTTCACCGCGGCTTGCGAGCGTGCGCTAGCGGGCCCTGTGGCGGAACGGGCACAGCGGCAATCGGCGATGGAAGACGTGCTGTCCCGGACGTCATGGGATAAAACCGCGGCGTCTATGCTGCACCTGGTGGACGCGGCAGCCGTCAACCGGCGGCGCGGTACCCGCGTGGGCGCCGAACCCGCGAAACCGCAGCGTCGGCCAGTGGTGGTGGTGGGCGCCGGCCCGACGGGGCTGAGCGCGGCGTATCACCTGGGCGAGGATTCGGTGCTGCTCGAGCAGAACGACCGCGTGGGCGGATGGTGCCGGTCTCTCGAGGACCGCGGCTTCACGTTCGATTTTGCCGGCCACATCATGTTTTCGAACGACCCCTATGTACACCAGTTGTACTCGATGCTGCTGGGGGACAACGTCCACTGGCAGGATCGGGAGGCTTGGATTTACAGCAAGGGAGTTCACACGCGCTACCCCTTCCAGGGTGCACTTTACGGGCTTCCGCCGAATGTGATCAAAGAATGCATCATGGGCGCGGTTGAAGCCCGCTTCGGTTCGGCAAAGGCCCAGCCTACCGGCAAGGCGAACGGTAGCGCCGTAGCAAAGGCCGGATCGAACGGCAACGGTTACGGCAACGGCGACGAGTGCAAGCTCGGAGCCATCTCCGACTGCTGCGCGGACGGTATCCTCGAAACCGAAGCCGAACTGGCGCTGCCCATAGGGAACGGGCAGGGGACCGCATCCGGCGAACCCAGGAATTTCGAGGAGTTCATCTACAAAGTCTGGGGCGCGGGGATCGCGAAGCACTTCGCCATCCCGTACAACCGCAAGCTTTGGGCGGTGCCGCTAGCGGAGATGGAGACGTCGTGGCTGGGAGGGCGCGTGCCGCTTCCGGATCTCGAAGAGATGATTGAGGGCGCGCTGCAGCCGGTCGCCAAGCCCATGGGGCCGAACGCCCGGTTCGGATATCCGCTGAAAGGCGGCTTCCAGGCCTTGATGGACGGCTTCCTGCCCCATCTCAAGGGACAACTGCGGCTGAAGAGCAAGGTGGCGGCAATCTCACCGCGACACCACAGCGTCACGCTCAGGGACGGCTCACAGATCGCCTATGACCATCTGATCAGCACGATGCCGCTGCCGGTGCTGGTCCGGCTTGCGGGTGACGAGGCGCCTGCAGCTGTGCGCGCCGCCGCCAAAGCGCTGCGCTATATCTCGGTGCGATGCGTAAACATCGGGGTGGGGCGCGAGAACATCACGGAGAAGCACTGGATCTACTATCCCGAGGACAGCATTTTCCACCGCATCTTTGTCCAGGGGAACGCAAGCCCACACTGCAACCCGCCGGGCGGATTCGGATTGACCTGCGAGATCACGTATTCGGATAAGTACAAGCCGCTCCCATGCGATGGCGACGAGCTGATCCAGAGGTGTGTCGATGATTGCCGGCGCGTCGGGATTATCCGCGAGGATGACCCGATCTGGACGGCGAACCAGGTGGATATGCCGCACGCGTACGTCGTCTATGACCACGCACGCCCGCACAATGTCGCGGTTATCCGGAATTGGCTGGCAACACAGGACATCGTTCTCGCCGGCCGGTACAGCCAGTGGGAGTACTACAACTCCGACCACGCCTTCATTGCGGGGAAGAAGGCGGCCGAAGACGTCCGGGAAGCTCAGAAGGAGCGAGCGCTCCGCAGTGGTTCCTGGACGAAACAGGCGCTCGGAGCAGGCAGGAGCTACGTTCCGACGATGTAAAGGTAGGGAGGAGGGGCCTGCGACTTGCTCGCGAAGGCCCCTCACCTGTTCCTCGCGCTAATCGGAGCGCTTGCCGGCAGCCTGTTCCCAGGTGCGGCGCAGATAGCCGTCAGTCATACCGGCAAGGTAGTCGCAAACCACTCTGTGCAGCGGTTCCGATTCCGTCTGCTCGCGGTAGGATTCCGGGAGCCGTTCAGGGCCCGAATGGAAATACGTGAATAGATCGGCGACCATACCCGCCGAACGCGCGCGTTCGGCAGCGAGCGGAGTGGAGAAGTAGACGTTTTCGCGAAGGAAGCGCTTGAGCGCGGCACTGGTGCGAGACGCCTCGCCCGTCAGTGCGGCCAATCTGGCGGGATGCCGTCTCACGTCGTCCACGGTCTCGACCCCGGCGTTGAGCACCGCAACCCGCGTGCCCTCGATTAACCCGGTCACGAGCGAGTCGATCAATCTTCGCAGAGTCTCGTTGAAGCGCGTCTTTTCGGGCGCGCCCGGGAACTGCATGTCGGTTTCCGAATGCAGTTCGGCAAACGCGGGCACGGCGTCGGCGATGTCTTCAAGATCATAGAAGCGGGCAGAGTAGGCGTCGTCCAGATCGGCCGTGTTGTACGCGATCTCGTCGGCAAGGTCGATCAGTTGCGCTTCGAGCGGAGGCCGCAGACCGGGCAGGTACTCATCGAGAATGGGGCTTTCGCCGCGCTCGAAATCATGCGAGTGCTTCACGATCCCCTCGCGGACTTCGAACGTCAGATTGAGGCCGGGGAATCGGGCATATCGCTGCTCGAACACCTCGACAATGCGCAACGCGTGGAGGTTGTGATCGAACCGTTCGCCGAAGCGCGCCATCTGCCGATCAAGCTCCTCCTCCCCGGAGTGGGCAAAGGGGGGATGGCCAATATCGTGCGCGAGCGCCAGGGCTTCGGTCAGGTCCTCGTCGAGCGAGAGTGCAGCGGCGGCAGTGCGGGCGATCTGGGCGACCTCAATGGTGTGGGTCAGTCGGTTACGAAAGTGGTCCGAGAGGCCGGCGGTGAAGACCTGAGTCTTATCTTCGAGCCGCCGGAAGGCGCGCGCGTGCACGATGCGGTCGCGATCGCGCTGGAACTGATTGCGGTAGGAATGAGGCGGCTCGGGGTACCGCCGCCCCCGGCTACTCGCAACCGGGAACCGCAGGCCCGCGAGCTCTGTCATCGTTGGTTGCTGAGGTCGCCGAGAAGCGTGATTGCGGCGCGGCTCACGGCGGAGCGCTCGGTACGGAGCGGCTCCAGGAGCTTTCTCGCCTCATCCGGCTTCGTCTTCATCAGCACCCGCGCGAGCGCGATCTGGGCCTGTTCCTTGGAGACGAAATCGGATGGCTTGTCCACGACCTTGCGCAGCAGGGACTCCGCTTCAGCCGGTTTGTTCTGGGCCTGATAGAGATCCGCCAGGGTCAACCTTGCGAGGGACGCGTAATTATTGTCGCCTTCGTCCACCACAACCTTGAAGTGCTTCTCGGCTTCGCCCAGATTGCCCTGGTCGGCCGCAAGCACGCCGAGGTAGTACTCGGCTATAACGCCCTCAGAGGTTCCAGGGTACTTCGCAGCCAGATCGCCGAAAGCCTGAAGTTCCGCCTTGCGTTTCTCTTCGGCGGTGTTGAAGGTCCGGAACGAGTACGGGTTGGCTCCGACGGAGCCGTTGTGGATCTCGAACGCAGCAGAAAGGGCGACAGCCCGGTTCGTCTGCTGGTAACGGCGCCAGGCCAGCACACCGACCACCAGTAGGATGATGGCTACGGCGATGATACCGATGCGGATCGCCTGCCGCCGGTGCTCGCCCAGGAACTCTACGGTGTGGCCGACTTCCTGCGCAAACCGGTCTTGCTTCAGCTCTTTTCGGGTGATTCTATCCACGGAAACCTCAGAGGAATTTTGATTCTACCAGACGGCGGGAATACACGGGCGCGGCAGGCGCCACGCCCGGTCCACGTCTTTTCTATGCGAAGCTGCGGACCGCCGCCGCCTCGTCGTCGAACACCTCGAAGACGGTGTAGAGCTTCGTGATCTGCAACAGGTCGCGCACGCGCTTGGTCAGGTTGATCAGCTTCAACTGGCCGCCCTGGTTTGCCACGCTGGTGAACCCCGATACCAACTCGCCGATTCCGGAGCTGTCGATGTAGGACACCTCGGCGAGGTTCAGCAGGATCTTCTTGTTGCCCTTCGAAACGAGGTCGCGGATGCCGTCGCGAAGGTTGCTGGAACCCTCCCCCAACGTAATCCGACCATTCACGTCAATCACAGTAACATCCCCCACCTGGCGGGGGCTCAACGTTGCGCTCACGACTTATCGCCTCCTTCTTCTGAGTACCGCGCCGCGGGACCGGAACAAGCCGCCGCGGAGGACTACCGTATAGATCAGCCTTTGAACTTCAATAATGTCACTTCTGTGCCGGGGTTGAGTTGCCGGATGGAAAACTCATCCATGAACGCCCGGATCAGGAAGATGCCGCGGCCCGACTGCTGGAGCAGGTTCTGGTCCGCGACGGGGTCCGGCAGCGACGTCATGTCGAAGCCCTCACCCTCGTCCCCGACCCTGATCGCAAGGCGGTCGCCCGCGGTCGAGACCGCGAGGTGGACCTTCTTGCGCCGGTTATAACGGTTGCCGTGCACGACCGCGTTGACGATCGATTCGCGGACCGCCATGCCGATCTTGTGCAACTCGTCTTCGGGAAAGCCCGCATCGCGGGCGACGTCCACAACGAGGGTCTCAGCTTCGTCGGCGCTCTCAAGCTCCGAATCGAGGTAGCGATCGATTCGCAATGTCTCGGTCTCTTCCGCCATATATGCCGGCCGGTCGGGTTGTCGAATTCTGTAACGTAGCAGAAACGTTAGCCAAAACGCAAAGGCGCACGCGCAACCGGCCTTCCGGGCTGCGAGTGCGCGCGGCCTTACTTCAAGTCAGGTTGCTTCGGCGTGACGGCGCCGACCGCGATTTAAGGAGTTGTCAGCGAACCAGTTCCCGGCCGACATCCATGTCCACGCCGCGCGCGCTATCGGCGCCTAGAACCGGTACGTCACCTCTACGTACCCCAAGTTCGCGCTCTGTGACGTGGGATAAATCGCCTTCACCACTCCGCCGCCCCAAGCGTGCGCGAAATAGCCCGTTAGCGTCGCCTGCGGCACGACGTTCCAGTCCGCGCTGATATCCCACAGCGTCGCGAACCTGTTCGCTCCCGAACTCGGCCGCGCGATGTAGCCAAAGCTCCACGGCTGGAAGGCGCCCCCGCCCTGATACCAGGAATCGTTCCGGTTCGCCAGCCAGAGGCCGTGCAGATCCGTCCGCACGACGACGGTTTTCGACGGCCGCAGGATCAGCGAGGCGAACGCATCCCGATTGTTCATGAGGTTGTAAAACGGGAACCGCGCATAGATCCGCGCCGTGGGCAGGACCTGGAAAAAGGTGCCGTGGTTGTCGTCGAGCGGGTCGTCGTCTCCACTCGAGTGTGAGTACCCCGCGCGGATCCACGGGTGGATCGCCGGAGCGCCTTCGGGCTGCCATCCCAGTTCGGCCGCGAATGCCCATCCACGGTGGTCGAGCGAACCCCACGTGCCGGCCTGCGTGGCGCCCCAGAGCAGCACATCCAGGGCCCCCGCATCCTGGCGCATCTCGCCGATGTAGTGGCCGCCGAAGGTGCCGATGCGCACATTGCCGAAATCGGACGCGCGCAGGGCCGCCGGGCGATTGTCCACCTTCACGATGTCGCGCGTGTCGTCGTAGTACATTCCGAACAGGCGCCATTCGCCGTCATACGCCGACCCTTTGGTAACGCCGGTCAGGGCGCCGTACCCTACGGCGATCGGCAAGTTCCCCCATCCGTCCACCTGAAAGACGCCGCGCGTCGGCACCGCCCCGACAAGCGTCACGTTCAGACCGCCGCCGTTCCAGGCGTACTGGGCGCCGTCAAAGCTGCGGCCCACGTGCGTGAATCCGAAATTGCCGAGCAGGCGGTGCGCGATGCGGTCACGCTTCAGCGCGGCGAGCGTCGCGTTCGCAGGCGTCGTCTCCGTGCCGTCCATGAACTCGAACCGCCCCAGGCGCAGGCTGTCGTTCCCCAGCAGGCCCTTGAATCGCACGAACGCCTGCTTGGGGAAGAGCATCGCCGCGTTGCGTTCGCGATCGTTCGCGCCATAGTAAATGCCGCCGAACCCGAGTTGGAGTTGCGGCGCCGGACGGATCGCGTCTTCAGGCAAACCGAGCAGGATGGGCGCGGCCAGTTCGATCTGCCAGTCCCACGTCTTTCTCTGCTCGGAGATGCCGAGCCGGATCAGGTTGCCCGAAAAAGCGTAAGGGTTGCCTTCGTCCGCCGCGAACCAGTCCCAGACTTCGACTCGTGAGCGGATACTACCCTGGAAGTTGATTTGCGCGGAAGCGGGCGTTGCGAGAAGGAGCAAAACAGCAGGGAGAGAAATACCCAGTTTGCGACGAGGCATGATCTACTCGCATCATACCCGTCCAGCCAATGGCAAGTGGCCTTTTCGGGGCTCAAAATCGGCGGCTGACGGAGAGGATCAGGGCGTAGTCGGCGAAGGCCGCGTCTCCATGGACTCCGTTTTGGTAATCTGTAACGCTCTTTTTCCTGTTCCGTTCGATGGCCCAGGGAACGTTGCATGAGAACGTGTACGGCCCGCGAGCGTACATGAATCCTGGATCGGCCGAGATCGCGTAACCCGGCCTTCGGAAACCGTTGCTCCGTCCGAGCAGGTCGCGGACAGGTACGCCTTCAATGCGCCCGCCGAAGCTGACCGTCAATCCCCTGACCTTCGGTACAGCGCGCGAAATCCCCCCACGTGCAAGGTACTGATCCGCTACGGACATCACCTCTTCGCCGGGCCGCGTGCGGAATGTGGAGACGCCATTCGTGTCCCGCGGGTTGAACAGGTAAACACCGCTGAAGTAGAGCATTGTGCTGAACCAGGCGGGACGATATCCCTGCACGTCCAGAGCGAAGCCGGTGCCGCCGTCCCCGGCCTGAATGGACTGATCCGCCGTCGCAATGATGCTGTTGCCCAGGCGATCCGTCGCACGCCCCGTAGCGTTGTAGTCGCCGGTGGGGAGTTTCAGGCTGAAGCCGATGCCGACATTCGCGCCGGATTCCGTGGGCGGCCTGAACAGCCACGCGCGTCCGCCAAGCGTCATGTCACCAAACGCGGAGACCTTGAACTCGCCGCGAGGCACGTACAACTGATTGCGGGTTGCGTAGAGGAAGGGGATGCTGGCGTTGACGGACCAGCGCCGAGTTATCTGGCGGCTGACCGACACGTCGAACAGATGATACGTGTTCTGGATCTGGTTCCTGGCGACCTCGCGCTGCTTCTGCTCCACCGTACCGACGAAGTGCCTGGACGAAGGCTGGAAACGGTACCCGACCGTGACGTTCCACCGCCGCTGGCGCCAGTCAGTTGGGACGCTGTCCGAGTTCCCGCTGCACAAGGCGCCGATCACGGGCGCACTTTGACGTGCGGCCACTCAACCTTGGCCGGATGCCGGCCGCGCTATGGTGAGCACAAGTCCGCACACGAATATCGCTGAGATCCCTCTGAAGCCTCTCATCCACCCCTCTGGTTCCCACAGAATATGGCAGGAACACCAACGGGGCAATAATGCGAACGTATTATGGGCCGATCAATTTACAAAGATGCGCACAGCTATGAAAGACTGGTTTAGGGGCTGAAGAACCGGATGTCGTTTAGGGCAACAAGGAGCGGTTTCGCGTCCGTCCTCGCGCTTGGGATTGTGGTCGGCGCGCTGGCCGGAGTGGGGCTCTTTACGTTCGGGTACGCCAAGGGATCTTCGTACATGACCGATCGCGCGGAGGCGTGCGCGAACTGCCACGTCATGCGCGACCAGTACGAGGGATGGCTGAAATCCAGTCACGGCAAAGTCGCGGTGTGTAACGATTGCCACACGCCGCCAGGCTTCCTCGCGAAGTACGGCACCAAGGCCCTGAACGGGTTTAATCATTCACTCGCGTTCACCACAGGGCGTTTCCCCGACGAGATTCAGATCACAGGGCGCAATCAGCGCGTAGCGCAGGCTTCATGCATGAAGTGCCATGAGGACATCGTTGATAACATCCGCGGCGTGCGCGGTCATCGAGGCGATGTCGATTGCGTGCAGTGCCACAGCACCGTGGGTCACATGTAAGTAGGAGGAAGGCGTGAGAGGCCGGACACTCATCATCGCAGTCGTACTCACCGCGGCGATCACCTTCGGGATTACCGCCCTGCTCGTGAATATCTTCGAGCGAAAGCAGGAGGCGCGGGACCCGTTTTTCCGCGTAGTGAAGCTCACCGAGGATACAGAGGATCCCGCCGTATGGGGCAAGAACTTCCCGCTCCAGTACGATCTCTACAAGCGCACCGTTGACCAGGAGCGCACGCGGTACGGCGGCTCCGAGGCATTGCGCCATCTGCCCACGAACGTCGATCCGCGCAGCGCCCTCGCGCAGAACAAGCTCGAAGGCGATCCGCGCCTGAGGCTGATGTGGGCCGGGTATGCTTTCGCTACCGACTTCCGGGAAGAACGCGGCCACGCCTACATGCTGATCGACCAGCGCTACACGCGCCGCGTTCTCGAGTACAAGCAGCCCGGCACGTGCATCAACTGCCACGGATCCACGTGGGTGACGATGCGCAAACTCGGCAATGGCGACATTTTCGCCGGCTTCGACAAGCTGAACCAGATGACCTACGCGGAAGCGGCGCAGCACGTGAAGCATCCGGTCGCCTGCATCGATTGCCACGATCCGGAGACGATGCAGCTTCGAATCACCCGCCCGGCATTCATCGAGGGCATCCGCGCGTACAAGGCGTCGCAGGGCGTCCAAAACTACGACGTAAACGCGCAGGCGACCGCCCAGGAGATGCGGTCCTACGTGTGCGGCCAGTGCCACGTGGAGTACCACTTCAGGGGTCCCGAGAAGCGGTTGACGTTCCCCTGGAAGAAGGGGCTCACGGTGGACGCAGCGCTCGCCTACTACGACGAGGAGAACTTTCAGGACTGGGTCCACGCTGAGACCGGCGCCCGGGCTCTGAAGGCGCAGCATCCCGAATTCGAAATGTTCAACCAGGGCGTACACGCGCGCTCGGGCGTCGCCTGCGCGGACTGCCACATGCCGTACCAGCGGTCCGGCGGACTGAAGATCAGCGATCATCACGTGCGCAGCCCACTCCTCAACATCAACCGCGCGTGCCAGGGGTGCCATCATTTCTCGGAGCCGGAGTTGAAAGCTCGCGCCGAGAACATCCAGCAGCGCTTCGGCCGCACTCGAGACGTAGCAATGGATGCGCTGATGGAACTGATCTACGACATTCGCGACGCGAGAAGCGCCGGCAGGACGGATGCCGAACTGGCCGATGCGCGAAACCAGCAGCGCAAAGCGCAGTTCTTCATCGACTATGTCGAAGCGGAAAACTCGATGGGCTTCCATGCCTCCGGCGAAGCACTCCGCATCCTGACCGACGCAACCGACGCGATCCGCATCGGCCAGCTCTCATTGCGAGGAGCAAAGCCGCGCCCCCTGCTGAGGCCGGCCCCGAAGGCGCCTGAAGCACCGAAGCAGCAGTAAAGCTCGGCCATCATGCGCGGCTCGCCGGATTGCAAGATTCTACGCGTATCTTTTCTGGTACAGTGAAATCGTGTGAGGTGGAATGGCCCAGGAACCGGCGCCCGAGATTGCGGTACGGTTCTACCGCACCGAATCGGGGCGCGAACCTGCGCTCGAGTGGCTCCGCCAACTCGACAACGAAGACCGGCATGCCATCGGGCTCGACCTGATGCGAGTGCAGTTCGGGTGGCCTATCGGTATGCCACTCGTGCGAGGCTTGGGCAGGGGACTCTGGGAAGTGCGCTCTACCCTTCCGAGTCAGCGGATTGCCCGGCTGCTTCTCTGCTTTTGCGACCACACACTCGTTGTTTTGCACGCCTTCATCAAGACAACGCAGAGGACGCCGCTGAGCGACTTGGCCCTGGCGAAACACAGGATGGATGAGGTAACGAGATGAACTGCAAGAAGCATATCGGATCTTCGCTTGACGATTTCCTGGCCGAAGAAGGCGTACTGGACGAAACGCGTGCTGTCGCCATCAAAGAAGCGATAGCGTGGCAGGTTCAACAGGCGATGAAGAAGGAAAAGATCACCAAAGTCGAAATGGCGCGCCGAATGAAGACCAGCCGCGCCGCTCTCGACCGTTTCCTCTCTCCGGACAACGCGTCAGTGACTCTCCAAACGCTCACCAAGGCAGCCCGTGCCGTCGGGCGTGAGGTCCGCATCGAATTAATCTGACGCGTGAGCGGAAACAACTTCGGAGCAGGGATGACGCTTCGCTATGACGCCTTCTCCGCGGAGCCCCCGTTCACTGTTCTACCCACCCACACGTCGATGAGCGCCGTCGTCACAGCAACGATCACTGGACCGAGGATGATGCCCGAAGCGCCCAAGAGGGCGATCCCGCCGACTAGCGAGAAGAACATGGGAACCGTGTGCAGCCGCATCTTCTGACCTACGAGGATTGGGTATAGAACGTTATCGATCACGCTGATGACCGCCGTACCAAATACAGTCAGAATCAGTGCCTTGCCCCAACTTCCCGTGAGGGCCAGATAGAGAGCCGCAGGACCCCAGACTGAGAACGCGCCGAGGACGGGGATCATTGAGGCGACGAACATTACCGCGCCCCACAGCACCGGGGCCGGCACCCCCAGAATGGCGAACATGCCGCCTCCGAGCAGTGCCTGGACGAACGCGATCGCTATGCGGCCGTAGACCGTCGCATACACCGTGTCTCCGACTCGTACGATCACGTGACTGGACTCTTCCCGCTCCATGGGCATCATGGACCGTATGCTCGCAAGCGCCTGCCGGTGATCTCTGAGGATGAAAAAGAGGATAAAAATAGCGATTACCACTTGCATGATGGCGGAGAAGGAGCCAGCCAGAACCGTTTTCGCTCCGTTCGCCAAACCCCCGGCCGCGCGCTCCAGTTGGGCACTGAAATCCACATTCTGTTCGAGGAAGTCCAGCACCGGCCGGGTCCACGCGTTCGAGCGCAGCTTCTCACGCCACTGCCCGTCCTCGGTTTCCTCCTTGAGGGCCTGAGCGCCCTCCGCCGCCTCTTTTACCATTTGCCGCGAAACCAGTGCCACCGGGCCCGCGAGGGCAATCACAATGACCGAACACGTCAATACTGCCGCGATCGCGGGCTTCATCCGCTTTTCCAGCCAGAGGTGGAGCGGCATGGAGATAACCGCGAAAGCCAGCGCCCAGGCAAGCGCCGACAGAAATGGCACGATCAGGAGGTAACAGAGGTAGATGGAGATAGCCGTAACTGCAAGCAGGGTGATCGCGGATAGACGCTCCCGCGTGAACCAGCCCGGCTGAGTCGGCATCTTACCCCTGCTCCCAAGGTAGCAGGGAACTTCCGGCATTCGCCGGAGTCTATTACCCCAAGGTGCCGTTGTGACGCGTTGGCTCAGGAAATTCCAGCCATACCTCTGGATGGCGGTTGGCGTTGCGATCGCAAATCTCGCGTGGGTGCTGTTGGGCCGCTTCGCCTCATCGCCACGTACTTACCGGCAGCCGGAGCCGCAGAAATACCTCGCGCTTGGCACGGGCAAACCGGGCGTCCGGATCTTGCAGTTCTACGCGGCCAGCGGGCAAGTGATCGAGGGCAATAACGTCAGCGTATGCTACGGAGTCGAGAACGCCGCCTCGGTCAGGCTCGAGCCGGCAGTCGAGAAGCTCACGCCGTCTTTCAACCGCTGCTTCCCCGTAACCCCGGAGGCGACCACCACCTACAAGCTCACGGCGGAGGGCGCCGATGGCACGCAGGTATCTGCCGCCTTTACGGTGGAGGTGCGGCCGGCGCCGGCGCACATCGTGTTCGTGAATGTCAGTGCGCTCCAAGTAAAGCGAGGCCAGCTCGTGATGGTGTGCGCGAAGACCGAAAATGCCATCTCCGGGCAACTCGAACCGGTCAACCTGAAGTTCACTCCGGGGCTTTCGTGCGTGAAGTTCATCCCGCCCAGGACCATGAGTTACCGAGCGGTGTTCACCGGGCCCGGCGGCAATGATAGCGAGAAGTTCAGGATTGCGGTGCGCTGAGGCGGGCGGGTTGACCGCGGGCCCGGACGATCCAGACCCGCGGCATCAAGGCATCTCAGTTCAGACGGTGAGTTTCCAGGGCTTACGGTACTCCACGCCCATGTATTTCTTGGCTTCCTTCTGCACCACCGTGAGCTTCTCGTTGTCCCAGTCCACGCGCATGCGGCTGCGGAGCGAGATGTTGCCCAGCACGCACGCCGCCGTCGTCCGGAAGCATTTCTCGACGTCGCTGATCGGCTTCTGGCGGCTCTTGATGCAATCGTAGAAGTTCTGCCAGTGTGCGTCGTTCATGTTGTTCGACGACCGAACCTCGATCGGCTGCCTGGTTTTATCGTGCGGCGTCAAGCGGTAGAAGGCGCGGTTCACGTACAGGTCGCCTTCAGTGCCCTGAAACAGTGTGCCGGCGCCATCCCATTTGTAAGGCCCGTTGATCGCGCTGCAGCTTTCGAAGTGCGCGATGAAGCCCTTCGGGTACTCGTACATGACGGCCATCGTATCCGGCGTTTCGCGGTTGTCGGTGACCCACCACTTGCCGCCCATCGAGGAGACGGAACTCGGCATCGGGTCCTCAAACGCGAAATGCATGATGTCGAGCAGGTGAACGCCCCAATCGGTCATCATGCCGCCGGCGTAATCCCAAAAGTAACGGAAGTAGGGGAACGGCTTGCGGCTTCCCATCTCGGGATGAACGCCCCAGCGGTTCGGGTTCCAGGACTTCTTCGGCGCAGGTCCGAGCCACATGTCCCAATCGAGGCCGGCCGGCGGCTCACCATCCGGGAAGTTGCCGATGCCTTCCTTCTTCGATACACCGTCCATCCAGGTGCGGCACACCGTCACCTGCCCGATCGCACCCTCCTTCACCAGTTCGGCAGCCTTCTGGAAATGGATGCCCGACCGCTGCATCGTGCCGGCCTGAACTACGCGGTTGTACTTCCGCGCGGCCTCCACCATCTTCTTGCCGTCGTCGATGTGAGTGAAAAGCGGCTTCTCGACGTAAACGTCCTTGCCCGCCTTGCACGCCTCCACACTCATGTAGGCGTGCCAATGGTCCGGCGTCGAGATGCATACCGCATCGATTGACTTGTCGGCGATGACCTCCCGAAAGTCCGTCACGGCCTTCACGGTCACGTCTCGCTTCTTCGCGATCGCGACGCCGTCTTCGAGGTGCGGCTTGTATATGTCCGACACCGCGACAACCTCGAAGTTCGGGTTCTTCAACGCAATAGACAGGTTGGCGCTGCCCATGCGACCGATGCCGATAATTCCGACCCGGACGCGGTCATTAGCGCCCTTCATCCGGCCGGTGAACAGCGAAGTAGTGAACGCGGCGCCCGCGGTCTTCAGAAAATCACGACGGTCTTCCATAAGTGCGATGGCGGCGCCGCCCGCCAAGGCTGACATTGCCTGGCGGCACGGCACACGCCCTATCCTTTCACGACGACATTTACGAGCTTGTCCGGAACGACGATGATCTTGACCACCTGCTTGCCCTGAATGTAACCCTGGATCTTATCATCCCCGAGGGCGCTCGTTTCGAGCGCGTCCTTTGCGGTCCCTGGCGCCACGCGGATCCGTCCGCGCACTTTGCCGTTGATCTGCACCGGGATTTCGAGCTCGTCTTCCTTGGCGGCCTCGGCGTCGTACTCCGGCCACGGCTGACGGAACACCAGTCCTTCGCGGCCGAGTTCCTCCCACAGTTCCTGGGTGACGTACGGCACGAAGGGCGCCAACATCAGGATCATGGTCTCGAGAATCTCTCTCACGGCGCCCGGCGAGAGCTGCGCTTCCAGCGGGTGGAGCTCGTTCATCAGCTCCATCACGCCAGCAATCGACGTGTTGTAGTGCCAGCGCGTCTCGAAATCCCCGGTGATCTTCTTAAGAATCTGGTGCAGCTTGCGTAGCGCCTTCCGGTCCGCCTCGGTGCGCTCTCCTGCCGCGCCACGCGCCTTCTCCGCATTGCGGGTGGCGAGCCTGTAGAACCGGCCGAGGAACCGGTACATACCGTCAACGCCCGCATCCTGCCACTCCAGGTCGGTCTCGGGCGGCGCGGCGAACAGCACGAAGAGCCTGCCGGTGTCCGCACCATACTTCTCCGCCATCTCGTCCGCGCCCACCACGTTGCCCTTGGACTTGGACATCTTCGCGCCGTCCTTGTACACCATGCCTTGCGTGAACAGGCGCGCGGCGGGCTCGCTGTTCTGAATGATTCCGATGTCGCGCATCATCTTGGTCCAGAAGCGCGAATAGACCAGGTGCAGGATGGCATGCTCGATGCCGCCGATGTACTGGTCGATCGGGAACCACTGCGCGACCTTCGCCGATTCGAACGGCGCCTTGTCGTTGTGCGCGTCGCAGTAGCGGTAAAAGTACCAGGAGGAATCGACGAACGTATCCATGGTGTCGCTCTCCCTGCGCGCGGCGCCGCCGCAATTCGGGCAAGGCACGTTCATGAACTCCGGCACACTCTCGAGAGGCGAGCGCCCCTTACCGGTGATCTGAACATTCAACGGCAGCACCACCGGAAGTTGATCATCCCGAACCGGAACCGTGCCGCACGAAGGGCAGTGGATCACCGGAATCGGAGTACCCCAATAGCGCTGACGCGAAACTCCCCAGTCCTTGATGCGGTAAGTGACGGCGCCCTTGCCGAAGCCTTCGCGCTCCGCCTTGGCGGTCATTACGCGGCGCGCTTCCTCGCTCGGCAAACCGGAAAACTCCCCCGAGTTCTCCACGATGCCGTAGTCGGCAAACGCCATCTCCATCCCGGCCTCTTCGGCAAGCTTGCCGTCCACCGGACGGATTACCGGACGCACTGCGATGCTGTACTTCCGGCAGAACTCGAAATCGCGCTCGTCGTGCGCCGGCACCGCCATAATTGCGCCCGTACCGTACCCGATCAGCACGAAGTTCCCGACCCACACGGGCACCTTTTCACCGCTGTACGGATTCGTGGCGTAATGCCGGGTAAAGAAACCTTCCTTGACGAGGTCCGCCTGATCCTTGAGCGCCCGCGAGTCGATCATCGCCTTCACCTGCGCCTTGCCGGCGTCGCAGAGCAGCTCCGCCGTGAAGGGGTGCTCCGGCGCCAGGATTACACAGGTCGCGCCGTAGATCGTATCCACGCGCGTCGTGAATACGCGCACAGGTTTGCCGGTGTCGAGTTGGAAATCGACCTCCGTACCCTCGCTTCGGCCCACCCAATTTCGCTGCTGGACCAGAACCTTCTCAGGCCACTTCCCTTCCAGGTCGCGAATGCTGTCGAGCAGCTCGTCCGCGTACGCCGTGATGCGCAAGAACCACTGCTCGATCTCGCGCTGTTCGACCGGCGTCGTCTCGTGCCGCCAGCAGCAGCCGTTTACCACCTGCTCGTTCGCCAGGACCGTGCAGCACTCCGTACACCAGTTCTGGAGGCTCTTCTTCCGGTACGCCAGCCCGCGCTCCAGCATCCGCAGGAAAAACCACTGGTTCCAGCGGTAATACTCCGGCTCGCAGGTGGAGATTTCGCGATCCCAGTCGTAACTGAACGCATACCGCCGGTGCGTCTTCTTCATCTCGGCGATGTTGCCGAGCGTCCACTCGCGCGGATGGCGTCCGTGCTTGATGGCGGCGTTTTCGGCCGGCAGGCCGAAGGCATCCCAGCCCATCGGGTGCAGCACATTGAACCCGCGCATCCACTTGTAGCGCGCCAGCGCATCGCCGATGGTATAGTTCCGCAGGTGGCCCATGTGGAGCGTGCCGCTCGGATAGGGCAGCATCTCCAGCACGTAATATGTCGGCTTCGGCGAGTTCTCTTCGGCCTTATAGAAGTCGGCGTTCTCCCAGCGGGTGTGCCACTTCAGCTCGATGGACTGATGGTCGTAGGTCTTCTCCGGCATAGCGATTTCAGCTTTTCGACGTTGCGGCGTTCGTCGCCTTCAGCGTCTCGAGGGGTCTCCAGAATGAAAGGTTTGGTGCGCAGCTTAGGGTGGTTGAGGATGCGGCGGAAAGCCTCGGCGCCGATGTGGCCTTCGCCGATATGCGTGTGGCGGTCGCATCGCGAACCGAGCGGCGTCTTCGAATCGTTTGCATGAATTACCTTCACGTGCTCGATGCCGAACGCGGCATCCGCCTCCCGCACCGTTCGGCGGAGCCCGTCCGGCCTCGCGATATCATAGCCCGAGGCCAGCAGGTGGGCGGTATCGAGGCACAGTCCTGTCCGCGTCTTCACGAAGTTGCCCGCCAACTCCCGTATCACCCGCAACTCCTCGAAATTGCCGCCGAGCTTGGTTCCGCCGCCCACCGTGTTCTCGATCAGGATGGCCAGAGCGTTCGTCTTCAGGCCGTGCTCGGCCGCGCACAGCGATTCGACCAGGGCGCAGATGCCTTTCTCCATGCCCTGCTCACCGTAGCTGCCCGGGTGCAGGACGAGGTACTCGGCCCCGATCGCAACCGCCCGCTCAATCTCTCCCCGAAAGGATTCGACGGATTGGGCGCGCAGTCCGGCGTCCGTCGCCGCCAGGTTGATCAGGTAATTCGCGTGGACGACGAGCGGCGCCAAGTCCAGGCGCTCCCGCGTTGCCTTAAGCCGTTTGATCTGGTCGGGGTCGGGGCTGGCCGCGCGCCAGGTTCGCGGGCTGGAAGAGAAGATCTGAAACGTGTTGGCGCCGATTTCGGCCGCCTTCAGTGCTGCATTCTCAAGCGCCCCCGCGATGGAGGTATGAATCCCGATCCGCAGAAAACCATGTTAGCAGGAGGCAGAAGGCAGCAGTGCCACGTCACGCAAACGGAACCACCAAGGTAGCGGAGTGGCAGCGGCCACGCGCGATGCCCGCCCATCCCAGGCATGCTCCGCGTATCCGGCGGGAAGCGGATCGAGACGCGACCGTCCCGGGAGTTCAGTGCAGGCGCGTGCTTCCTGTCTTCCGGGCGAGGGCGATTGCCGCGCGCCGGGCCACATACGAGCGCAGATCCTCTTCGTTGACGGTACGGCTCAATGCGCCCCATCCCGACCGGTCGCTCGTTTCCAGCCCGGCCTTGAGCAGCGAGAGACACAGGCCCGGGCCATCCTGAACCTTGACCTGACATCTGCGAAGCAGGCTCAGATCCATGGTGAAGACGAACGTTGCCCGTTCTTCTCCGGACGAGACGCGGTCGAACTCATAGGCCCGCTGCTCACTTTGCTGTTCAAATCCCAGATACCGTACAAATGCGGTACTCACTCTAGCCTCCTGAACGAAATGCCCCGGAGCCGATATGATCTTTCTCCATCGGCCGGGCGAGTTGCAAGGCGGCCAGCCTTTTGTGGGCAAGCCTATAAAGAAATGCTTCCGGGCGTCCGATTGTTGATGGACTGCATCGAACGCAAAGGCCGGGTCCGGAGAAGCGGCAAGGATGCCGCAAGGGAGACGATTGTCCCGAGCACAAGCAGCAGGGACATCCTGCCGGAGAACGAGACGATGGGCACGAACGGGTTGAACAGAACCAGCACCAATAACAGCGCTGTTAGCGCCAGTGCGAGGTTCGACGCGAGTTTCATGGTCTTTGCAAGCACAGGTTTCCTTTTTCGTGGCAAGTTCTTCGAACTGGTAGAGGCGCGGTGGGCGGCTCGGAAATCGGCCGGGCCGCTTGCGCAAAAGTGGGAACAGCCGGCAGCCCCGGAGGGCTGGGGCGCTAGACGCGCGGTACGCGGCGCTCGCGCACTATGCCGCCCGGTTCGAGCCGGGGGCGGGCCTCCGCAACGGCGAGGGCAAAACCTCCCACAACCGTTCCATCGAGGGCCAGAATCGCGTCTGTTGCTTCGAAGGTGTCACCCATCTCAACAAACGCAAACCCACGGGAGTGGCCGGTCTCAGTGTCGGTGACGAGGTTCACTGTATCGACAGCTCCGTGCGGAACGAACAGTGCGCGGATGGAATCCTCAGTGGCGCCGGAGTCCAGGTTACTGACGAAAATGCTTTTCACCGTGACCTCCTTGCCGTTTGAGAGGCGGGCTTTACGAGGCGGGATCTATGTCGGCCAAGTTAACGAGCGGTCAAACGCATCCCAAGTATAGCAGTATCGTCCGGAAGAGCCCTGTATATAGTGCTCCGGACAGCCTTCGACCTGAATGGCTTCGCCGGACGATGATGACGGAATCGCTGTCCGGTCCAGCGCTCGCCTCTCCTGTCCATGTATACTGAGCGCCCGGGCCCGACCGGCCCAGCGGAGATTAGCGTGGCGTCCAAATTCGAACTCACAAAATCCGTAGAAGCGCGAAAGCTAAATCCCCGTACCGGGATTGCGACAACCGATCTGCCTGTGTTGGTTCCCTTCGGCGCCATCATTGCTGATATCAAGCAGGATCGTGACGACGCGAAGTTCTATTATCTCGGGCAGTATCTCCAGTGCGCGTACGATGTCCTCGAGCGGGCAATCGTACCAATCGGTGGGCCCGGGCCGGATGCGAACTCCGCAGCCGCGGATGTTTTTGCCGCTCCAGTTGCCGCTCCGGCCGCAGAGGCGCCAGTGCCGGCGTCGGCGCCGCCGGAACCTGAACCCGAAGGCGCAAGACTCGTCTGGCAGGCACTCCGATCCACACAGGGCCAGTGCGCAAGGGCGAAGGTGCCCGGAGGCTGGCTGGTCTCGCTCGGCTCCGCGCTCGCGTTTTATCCCGACGCAGCACACGACTGGGACGGCACGTCGCCCGAACTTCCGGAACCACAGGCTCAGAGTTAAGGTAATGTGTTCTTGATCAGTCAGGGAAGCGGGGCTGCCCCCCATCTTTGGTGTAGAGCCCGCCCGAGTAGAACAGCTGCGTAAGAGCCGGAGGCGCGCTCATCGCGCACTGCTCGCTCCTTGCTCCTGGGGTTTGTTGGCGTCCCCAGCGGGATTCGAACCCGCGTTACCGCCGTGAAAGGGCGATGTCCTAGGCCGGGCTAGACGATGGGGACGCGGCTAGGGCTGACTACCTTTCTAATCTATCGGTCCGGTGCGGCCGGAGTCAACCAGAGCTTCAATTATGAAGCGCCTTCAACTTGACGCTACGCCGCGGCGCACCGGCGCGTCCGGCCTTCTACTTCCTGGCTGTCGGGTATCCCGGCGCAGCCTTCACCTCATTGAGTTGCGCCATGTGGCGCTCCGTGTGCGCCGCATTGAGCAGCACCATCTGGTAGGCATCCATATCACCGCCGGGCCCTTTCGTCAGGTGGCCGCGCAAGTCGTCCTGCGTGGTGCGGACGTACTCCAGCGTGCGGTCGCGGCGGGACGCGAATTCTTGTGCGGCGGCGGCAGGCGTCGGCCAATTTCCCGTGCTGGGCCGAAGTTCGGCGGGAGCGCTAGCTTTGTGGCTGCGGTCCAGGTAGCCGGCGTACAATTTCTCGTCCGCGGCCCGGCTCGCGCTGCGGCCCTCGACCGCCGGCGTCTCGAGTACTTTCTTCGTCCACCCCATCATGCTCTCTTCGGTGAGGATCAGGTGCTCGACGATCTCGGCAATCGACCAGCGGTCGGGCGCCGGCTTGAACTTCCACTGCGCTTCGCTCAGGCCGTCAATGGCATCCAATACCATCTTGCGGGTGGCGTGGAGTTGGCTGAGAGCGAAGTCCCGATCACCCTGATTGAGGGGACCCGCTAAGAGGGGAATCGCCACAAGGCAAAGAATTGAACGTGGAATTCTCATGATGGTGCCTAAATTCTGACTGAAATTCAACCGATAAAGCAATTGGAGGCGGCGCCTACGGGCGTTCTTCATACCCATTGATACAGGCACCACCAAAAACGCTTCAACAGATCGAGGGCGAGAACAACCTCTTCTCACTCCCAATCTGGGGACTCACCTCAGAGGATACCGCCGATTTTGAAGAGCCGCCGACAGTCCTGATCATCGAAACCGTGGACATCAACCGGCGCCTGCTTCGGGGCATTCTTCGTCCTGAGGGGTACCGCCTGCTTGAGGCTGGCCACCCGGCCGAGGCGCTGGAACTGCTCGACCGCGAGAAGGTGGACCTGGTGGTGCTGGGACTTATGATGCCCGGCATCAGCGGTACCGACTTGTGCCGCCAGCTCAAGCAGCACCGGGGCACTCAATTCATCCCGCTCCTGATCCTCACCAATGTTCAGGGCAAGGAGAACGAGATTGCGGGCCTTGACTCCGGAGCGGACGAGTTCCTGGTGAAGCCGCTGCACCCGGACATCGTCCGCGCCCGCGTTAAAGCAATGCTGCGCCACAAAGAAGCGGTGGACAGCCTGGAGCAGGCAGAGGGCGTGCTGTGCGCGCTCGCGCGGGCAATCGAGCATCGCGATGAGATGACCATCGGGCACTGCGAACGCCTGGCGGCGCTCAGCGTAAAGTTGGGGCTCGCGCTCGGGCTGCCGCGGTCGCAAGTCATGGCGCTGCACCGGGGAGGCTATCTTCACGACATTGGTAAGGTGGCGATTCCGGACGGCATCCTTTTCAAGCCGGGTCCACTGACTGCGGAGGAGCGGCGGGTAATGGAGACGCACACGACGCACGGAGAGGAGATCTGCCGTAGTGTGCGGACGCTGGCGCCGGTGCTGCCGATCATCCGCAATCATCACGAACGCTGGGACGGAACGGGCTACCCCGATGGGCTGAAGGGAGAAGAGACCCCGCTGCTGGCCCGCGTACTGCAGGTGGCGGACATCTATGACGCGCTCATATCGAAGCGTCCGTACAAGGGAGCGCTGAGCTCGGCGGATGCACTCGCCATGATTGACGACGAGGTTCAAAGAGGCTGGCGAGACCCGGAACTGGTCCGCCTTCTCCGCAAGGTCTGTGAGATCCCAACCAACGAAACTGGGGATGAGGCCGCCATGCACCGCTCGATAGAGGCATTGCGAAAGGCACTCCTCAAGTAAGGCACTGACAGCAGCGCCACGACGGTTGAGCGTCGTGGCGCTGTCCGGCACGGTTATGGCCGCGCCACGGAAATGTTCTTCCAGGCAGCCAGTAGCTCCTTCTCCTTTTCCGGTGGGGGGCCGGCCAGGCGCGTGCGGCCGTCTTCCTTCTGAGTTTTGTACCAGGCCAGCGTATCCTTCACCGTTTCCGTGTGCGGGCGGAACTTCAAGCCGGCCTTAATGGCGCGGTCGTTCTTCCAGGTGTGAAAGCCGCGCGATTCCCCTGAGTACGGTGACCAGATCGGGAACACCTCTTCGCCTTGTTTGGCGACCCATTCGCCGGGCACCCAGGTCGTGGTGGATTCCGTGGCCGCCGCTTTCTGGCAGGCCTTTACCACTTCGCCCCACGGAAGCCGCTTCGCCGGGCCGACTGCGTTGAATGTCCCGAAC
>DATMXS010000215.1:0-15421 GCA_035561355.1 Bryobacteraceae bacterium
GGGGGTACGCCGGCGGCAAGAATTTGCTGGTCGGCAACTGGGCAGCGAACCCGAACGCGATTCCCATCTCGGCCCTTCAGTTCCGTGACAAGCTGAATGACGAAGACTTCAACCGGTCCCTCCGCCCGTATCCCCAGTTCAAGAGTTTCGAAGTGTTCAGTTCCTGGCCGCGCGGCCGGTACCAGCGCCAGGCCGGCTATGCCCGCGCCGAAAAGCGCGCTTCTGCCGGCCTCACGATGGGCCTGTCCTACGAATGTGGCAAGCAGTGGGACGACTACTCGGGCCCCCTCGGCACGCAGGACTTCTTCAACGGGGACAACGAGTGGTCATTGGCGGCGGGTGTCAGCCGGCACCGCTTTTCGATGACTTACATGTACGAGCTGCCCCTCGGCTCCAATAAGCCTCTTCTGAACTACTCAGACTGGCGCAAGCACCTGGTAGACGGCTGGAGCATCAGCGGCGTCACGTCAATGTCGAGCGGAGACCCCCTCGCGCTGCGGCCGATGTTCAACAACACCGGCGGCGTCCTTTCGGGATTACACGTGAACGTCGTTCCGGGCGTGAACCCGCACGTCGAGAATCCGGGTCCGGAGATGTGGTTCAACCCGGCCGCCTTCGATCAGCCGCCGGACTTTACATTCGGCAATGCATCGCGCACGCATCCGAGCCTGCGCGGGCCGATCTCGCAAAACCATGACCTTTCGCTCGCCAAGCGGTTCGCGCTCGCATCGGACCGCGCTGTCGAATTCACCGCTGTTGGACTCAACTGGCTCAATCACGCCAACTGGAATGACCCGGATACGACCATCGGCCCCGCTTCATCCCCCAACTTGAACGCCGGCAAGATTATCGGCTCGCGCGGGGGAAGAATCGTCCAACTCGGCCTGAGGCTCACGTTTTGATGCGCCGCCTGCTCGCCGCTGTCGCCGTCCTCTCCCTCGCCGCCTCCGCCGGGGCTGCGGACCAGGCGCGCAGCGTGCGGGTGACGGTGCTGCCCGAGATCGGCGCTCCTCCCATCGCTGCGGGAGATCTTGCCGCCACGCTCGACGGCCGGCCGGCCCGCGTAACAGCCTCGCGGGGACCGGCGGATGACCTCATGATGCTGCTGGTGCTCGATCTCACCGAGGATCTGGGGGTGGTTGAGCTCGCCAAGGAAGCGATGCTCCGTGCCGTAGACCAGCTTCCTGGGAACGTCTACGTCGGCGTCATGCGCGCGCAGGACGGCCTCAACGTGCTCGTCGATCCTACCCCCGATCGGGCCGCCGTGAAGAAGGCCATCACTGAGCTCCCGGTCAGCGGCCATGCCGGCCTGCTCGATACCATCGAGACCACATCCCGTCTTGCCGATTCCATCCTCGACCGGGCCGGCATCCGAGTCGCTCTCGTCTACATCACCGATTCCAGCATCTACAATTACCGCGAGGACTATATCAACCCGGTCGTGAACGCGAGCGATCATTCCGACATGAGCCGCCGCTTCCCGGAAGGCCTCGTGCGCGAGAAGATATCCAAGCTCGACGCCAAACTCGCCGCCTTTCAGGCTCCGCTCTTCCTGGTTCACCTCAGCTATCGCAGTGATCGCATGAGCGAGGCCTATCAGACTGGCCTCATGCAACTTGCCGCGACCGCCGGCGGCACCAGCGCGTTCTGCCGCTCTCGTGCCGAGGTGCCGGAGGCGATTTCGGCGACCCTAAACAAAGCAGCGGCGCATTACAGTCTGGTGGTCACTATTCCAGACCACCCGGCTAAAATCGTTCAGGTACAGCTCGATACCGGCGGCCGCCAACTCAGTTACCGCAGCCGCTTCGTCATCAATAAGGAATAAACGTATGCCCGAAAGCCGCAACCGTACTCTTTGGCCGATCCTGATCGGCATTGCCGGGCTTGCCGCTGCGGCATCGGTTGCCGTGTGGCACTTCCGCGCAGCCTCGCTCGATGCGGAACGGCTGGCGCGAGTGGAGGCCGAAAACCGCACGCTCAAAACGCAATCCGAGAACTTCGCGCGCCAGCTCGATGCCCTCCGGCAAGGCCTGCCCGCACCCGTACAGGCGGACGTGCCGGAACGCACGGATCGCGGAGTCCCACAGGCAGCTCTCGACGGCACGCGCCTTCTCATCCAGACCAGGGAAAAACTCGCCGCCGCCGACGCCTCAATCCATCAACTCGAAACGCGCATCCGCGAACTCGAGAACCAGGTGGAGCGCGTTACGGAGGAGAACAAGCGCCTGGCTGCCGCCGAAAGCGATCTGAAGGAGACCATCACTGCCACGAACCGCATTCTCGACGCGGTCCGCACGGAGCTCAAGGGGAAGGACGAGCGCCTGACACTTGTCATGGTCACGAACAATCAGCTCCAGGAGGAGAACCGGAAGAACGCGGAGAAGATCGCGCAACTCCCGCGCCTCATGCGCGACCTCGAGGAAGTAAATCGCCGCCGGGAGAGCCACATTACAACGATCTTGCGCCGCTATCGCGAAATTACTGACCAGTACCGCGTCCTGGCGGTCCGCGCGGACCGGCCCGGTGAGGCGGCCGGGGGCGATGTCACCACTGAGGTGAGCCGCATCGGCACCGCTATCCAGATGGCCGAAGAAGACCTGCGTCAGCTCAGCGCGCTCAACGCGCAAGCCGGCCGCATCCAGCAGCGACTGAACGGCCGTTAGTGACGGGCAGTTCCGTGATGCGTGTTCGATTCCTGATCCCGTGTGTCCTCGCCGCCGCTGCGGCAGCGGGTGATTGGAAACTCAGCTTCGTCGCCGATGCAAACATTCCCACCGGAACGCCGTTCGAGGCCGTCGGCAGAGCAGGCGCGGCCGAGCGCGCTGCAATGCCTCAAGGCGTCCTCGCCCGCAAGGTGAGCGGCGGCTTTGGCGGCATCTCTGCCCTGGCGTTCGACCGTAAGAGCGGCACACTGTATGCCCTCTCGGATTCGGCCGCGCCTGTTCTCTTCGCGTTGAAGTTCGCGCTGCGCGGCGGCGCAGTGCAGCTCTCGCCGGTCGCGGCGATTCCGCTCAAGAACGCCGACGGCGGACTTGTCGCCGAGTGGACTCTCGATCCCGAAGGGCTCGCGCTTCTACCCAGGGGCACTCTGCTGCTCAGTTCCGAAGGCTATCCCGTGCGGTCGGTAGATCCGGCGCTCGTGGAATTCGATTCGCAGGGCCGCACACTGCGCCGTCTGCCTGTTCCGCCGAAATTTCTGCCTGCTTCCTCGGAAGGCACGCGGTCCGGTGTGCGCCACAACCTTGGTTTCGAGGGTCTCACGCTTGCCCCGGACGGCAAGCGTTTCTACACCGTGACCGAAGGTCCGCTCGAGCAGGATGGTCCAGGATGCTCGACCTCGCAGGCGTGTACGTCGCGAATCCTCGAGTACACGCTCGAAGGCGGCGAAGCCAGGCCCGCGCGCGAGTTTGCCTATCCGATCGAAGCGATGCCGTTGCCGGCTGCGCTCCCGAATGCAAAGGGTCATGCGGGCGCCTCCGAGTTGCTCGCGCTCAGCGGTAATGAACTGCTCGTATTGGAACGCGGCTTCGCTTTCGACGAGGAAACCAAAGGCATGCACCAGACCATCCGGATCTATCACGCGACACTGGAGGGGGCTTCCGACGTATCGGGTATGGCGAGCCTGGCGCAAGCGGGCTCGTGGCGGCCCGTGGCTAAGCGCCTGCTCCTCGATCTGGAGTCAGTAGTGCCCCAGTTCTCGCAGGGGTACCGCAAGCTCGACAACTTCGAGGGCATGTGCCTCGGCCCGCGCCTGAAGGATGGCAGCCGAACCCTCATCCTGGTGAGCGACAACAACTACGGTGACAATCAGCGGACAGCGTTCGTGGTGCTACGGCTGACGCAGTAGAGCTCTCAGTTTCGAGCCATCCGCTTGGAGCGAGCGAAGCGCGGTATCGGCTCACCGATAGCTGAACGCTGCGTTTCTACGCCGTCGCAACCGCTGTACGCCGGCTCTCCATGATCCCGCGCCACTTCCGTGCCACCAATTCGATCACGTTCAACAGTAAGGCGAGCGCGAGCAGTGCGGGCCATAGCCGCAAGGTTGACGGAACGCTCCGGCCGGCGGCATTGAACACTTGATCCGGTGATGGCTGGAAGCGCCCGCCCGTGAATTCGGCGATTTGCTTCAGCAGCGCTTCATTGGAGCCGAACTCGTTCAACTCCGCCTGCTGCCGCAGCAGGCCGATCTCAGGGAACACCTGGGACTCCACTGCCGGACGCACGCGGAACAGCCCGAGCCGGTTTTCGATCCGCACGCGCCCGCGGTATACGCCCTGTGTCGCCTTCTCCATCCGCACCGGCTTCTGGAACCCCTGTGGGCCGAAGGCGAAGATGTCGGGTATGGTATCCGGCTCGGGAATGCCGCCGGCCAGGCGATACTCCACTACCAGTTCGTCGGACGCGCTATCGTAATTCAGCTTCGCCTCGCCGGCCTGCGCGTGCGGCAGCAGATCCCGGAGCACGTTCGCCCAGAAGCGATCGTACCCTTCCCAGGCAACCCAGCGCCGCGCCCACCGGCTCTTCGCGTCGGACGCGAAGATCGCGGTCCGCCCGAGTCCATACTGCCATCGCACGAACAGCGGATCGTTGCGCTCGGCCGTGAGGATCACGTCCGCCGTCGGCTTGCTGATGAACCGCACGTAGCCGTCCAGCGGCGGAGCGCTCTCCATGTCAACGTGCTCGAGAATCTCCGCCTTACGCGCCACCCCCGCACGAATCGCCTTCTCCACCGCGGTGGAGCCTGTATGCTCCATCACGTCGCGCAACAGGATTTGCTCGAGGCCCGAAGGATCGGTGAGGAAGTACGACTTGCCCTTCGCGAACGTTGCCACTTTCTCGAGGAACGTGCGGTTGACGTCCTGCCCGAGGCCCACGGTAGAAATCGTCACCTGCCGCGACGCCGCTTCACGCGCCATCGCCATGCTGTCGCCTTCTTCGGAAATGCCGTCCGTGAGCAGCACCACGTGCTTGTAGATCGCGTTAACCGGCAGAATACGGCGATAGCCTTCCTGGAGTGCGGGCGCGATCTGCGTACCACCGTCGGGCATGATGCCGGCAATCACCCGCTTGATCAGGTTCTTCTCCTCGGCGCGGCGGATCGGCACCGCCCAATGAAACGAATTGTCGAACATCAGCACGCCCACCAGGTCGATCGGGCGTAGGTTCTCGACCACGCCGATCGCCGCCAGGCGCGCCAGTTCCACCTTCCGCCCTTCCATCGAGGAAGACTTGTCCAGGATCAGGACCACGCACGTGCCTTCGGGCGTGCGCGGCGGAGCGAGCTTTGCCGGCAGGATCCGCTCGAGCGGATCCTCCGGACCCTTCTTCTCCACGTACACGTTCCGCTCGCCGCCAATTACAATCAGTCCGCCGCCCTGCTTCGCGAACGTTTCGAGCGCCGCCTTGCGCGCCGGCGGCAGCGCTTCGAGGTTCTGGTTGTTCAGCACGATCAGCTGGTACCGGTCGAGTTCACGGGCCGGGACGGCGCGCACCTGTTCGACCTGGAACTCCGCCGCTTCCAATGTCTTCAATAGATGCATCCCTGTGCCCGGAGGGTCGTCCGAAACCATGAGCAGGCGCGGGCGCTGTAACGCGACAGCCTGCGCGAAGCGCACCTCTCCCAGTTCGGGTGACGATATCCGCCCTCCCAAGTCCACCGCTCCCGTGGTCGTCAGGCTCGCCTGCACACGTACTTGGTTCGTGCCAGGCTGAAGCGAAACGGCGCTGGTCCCGAGCACTTTCCCTTCGGCGGAAATCTCGACCTTGGCGTTCGCGCGCTTCGGCGAGGAGATCATCACGTCGATGGGGAACCGCTCTCCCGTGAAGGCCTGCGAAGGCAGCGTGACTGCATCCAGGTGAAGCAGCGGCCTCGGCCTGCCGGCCAGCGCAATCGTGTCCACCGGAACGCCGAGTTGCCGGGCCTGCCACGCTGCGCGCGCCATGCTGCCGCGATTTTCATTTCCATCGGAAATCAGGACCACGCGCGCCACACGCCCCGCCGGCAGTGAAGCGATCCCCTCCCGCACCGCGGCTTCGAGATCCGTTGCGCGCCCTGCTTCCCCCGGGGTGTAGCGCAGCTTTCCTTCCTTGCGCTCCTCTTCGCTCCGCGGGCGCGTGGTCTGGGCGAATGGCAGAATCTCTACCGTGTTCCGTCCGCGCGCGCGCTCGATCGCCGAAGCCGCCGCCGAGGCGTGTTCGAGATCCTCGTCCGACGTGCTCGCGGACGTGTCCACCAGAACCGCTACCGCGACCTTCTCCTCGAACACCGTGAGCTGCGGCGCGGCCAGCGCGGCGATGATGGAGCAGAACGTGAGCGTCTTCAAGATGAGCGCTCCACGCCGCCGGGACGCGCGCCAATTCCAGGCGGCCCATAGGACCGGCAGAATCAGCACAAAGAGAAGCCAGGGCCGCTCGAAGGTCATAGGAAGAGGCTCCTCACCGATGCCATCATCGAGCGCATGCGCCCTCTCCGCCGCGCAGCGGGACGCAAAAACACCGCGGCCGGGATCGCCACCCTGCCACGGCCAAACAGGTACCACTCGATCAGCAGGACCACCAGGCCCGCGGCCGCGAGCCACGGCCATAACTCCACGAACTTCGGCGTGAAACTGGAGAACGCCGGCAACCCGCGCCGCACATTGGTGGGCACCGGCCACTTGTCCTCGGCAAGCTCCGGTAGTACCAGCGAGTAAACGCTCTCACCGCTCGCCGTCGCTACCCGCACCGTCCCCGGGCTGCCGGCAAAAAACCGCAGGTTGCGTCCGTGGCGCGTGTGCGGCAGCGGGGAACCCGCTTCATTCAGCACTGCCACCGTTCCGTGTTCGCTGTCGAGCGTGGCGCTTACCGTCCCGACACTGCCGGCGTTCAACTCCCAGCGGCGAAATGTTTCCGGGTTCATCCACCGCAGCGTGTTCGCGAACAACAAAGGCGTCGCAAGCTGGTAACGCATCTCCGAGCGTACGGGGTGGAACCCGAGCACCAGCGTCTTGGTTTCGCCGTCGCGCGCCACCGCAATCGGTCCGCCATCGCTATCCGCAACGACCACATCGGTCGAAGCAGGCTGGAACACGTACGCCGATTCGAGCCGGACATCCCGCGTCCGGAGCCCGATGCCGAGCGCATGGTCCGCCCGCCATCGCGTTAAAGCCACTCCGGACGCTTTCGAGCGGACCGGGATGGGTGACCTTCCCTCGGGCTCGATCCAGATCGCGTTGTGGAGCGGAGGCGTGTTCGGACTGAAGCGGTCAAGGATGACGATGTCCGCGTCCGCTGCCGGCTGGTATTGGGCAGGTGTTCGAAACGCCGCATCCACCTCAGGGCTGGCCGAGAACACCGGGCGCAGGGCGTCGGGCTCATCCGTGTAGACCAGCACCTTCAACGCACGACGCGCGGGCACTTCGATCAGTGCGCGGTGGTTCCGGTCGAAATCGTCCTCCGGGCCTAGCCGCGCCTCCAGCCACCCGGCCCCGCGCGACCGGAAGTGGAACATCGCCGTCACCTGCGCGTTCGCTGGCACCGTTACATCCCGTGCGCCGACGGGAGAGCCGCCGAACGCGAGCGCCAGCAAGGCCCGCCGCGGCTCCGCGGTATAGTTCTGGACCGCAACTGAAACATCCCAAACGTCGGGATCCGTTGCGCTCCGGCGCAGGCCGATCTTCCGCAGCCCGCAGTTCGATACAGGCGCTTCCACCGGCAGAAATCGGATAACGCGGCCGTCGGCAGGTATTGACGGCGCCTGTGCGACACGCCCGAAGCCCACGTACACGATTTCGCCGGGACGCCCGCCCTGGAGTTTCTGTGCCTGCCGCGCGAAATCGAACGCCTGTTCCAGGTTGAGCGCGGTCGCGCTCGGCTGTGATGCCTCGATCGCCCGCTCGAGAACGTCGCGGTTGGTCTCGAACGCGGTCGCCGGTGTCGAAAGCGCGTCGGCGCGGACCAGCATCGCCCGATCGCCCGAAGGCAGCGACCGTACGTACGCCCGTGCAAGCGCGTGCGCCTGATCCATCAGCGTCTTCCCCTTCGCGTGCGCGGCCATCCACGCCGAAGTATCGAGCACAACGACGTGATCGCGGGATGCTCCCGTCGATGACCCCAGCCGCAACTGCGCGAGCGCGAGCAACAGCAGCGCGATGCCGAGCAGTTGCAGCAGCAGTGACCACGGCTGTTGGATCCGCCGGCGGTGCCGCACCTCAGCGGCTCTCGCGGCAGCGTTCCAGAAGCGCAACGTTGGCACCGTCACTCGCCGGCGCGAGCGGTCCCACAGGTATAACGCCAGCACGGCCACCGAGACCGTCCCGAAGATCGCCGCGAATTGCAGGAGCGTCAGGTTGACCAGAAACATCTGCTACTCCACGGCTCCGGCGCGTGCCAGCGCACCGAACACCGCCTCTTCCATCTGCACCGAGGTCGGCAGGCCCGCGTACCGCCCCCCGTTTCGAAGCGCAATGCGCCGCAGCCCGCGCGAGAAATCATCAAAAGCCGCCGTGTACTGTTCGCGCGCAGAAGCATCGAACTCGAGTCGCAACCGCCCGCCCGACTCGGAATCTTCCAGTTCCAGATCGCCTTCCCATGGAGGCGTGCGGTCCTCATCGTTCCACACTTGCACCAGCAGCAGCTCATGGCCGAAGTCAGCCAGATACTGAAGAGGCTTCTCGCAATCGGCCTCGTCGAGGAAATCGGAGATTATAATCACCAGCCCCCGCTGCGTGTACTCGGAAATGAACTGCCGGGCCACGTGGAAGAAATCCGTGGAGCCGGAAGCGGTGAGTTTCTGGAGAAAGTTCGCGGCCGGCGCGAAGCGATGCCGCCCGCCGGAGCAGCGCAGCGGATCGGTGAGTCTTTCGTTGAAGGGCTGGATCACGATGCTGTCCAAATGAACCAGGCCGACGTAGCACAGCGCCGCTGCAAGCTTGCGCGCATAGTCGAACTTGCCTCCGCCGCCCGTCGTCATCGAGACACTCGAATCCAGCAGCAGGCGAATGGGAACGTGCGGCTCAACGCGGAACATCTTGAGGAACAGTTTCTCGAACCGCATGAAAGCGCGCCAGTTTACCGCTCTCAGATCGTCGCCCTGGTGGAAGTGGCGATGGTCCAGAAACTCCTGGCCGGCGCCGGAGAAACGCGATAGATTGTGCCCGCCGACAAGTCCGGGAAACGACTTCTGCCATCGCATGGCAAGCCGTTCCAGCTTCTCGAGGAACATGCGGTCGATAAGTGGTTCCTGGGCCATGGGCCGTATCTCCGGCTAGTTGTTCGACGAAAGAAGCCGGCTGTCGTTGCCCTCTTAGGCGACGGCGGCTTTGTCCGCGACGCTCTGGATAATCTCGGTCAGAATGCTGTCGGGCGTCTGCCCATCCGCGTGAGCGTCGAAGTTGACGATCAAACGATGCCGCAGTACCGATGCCGCCACGGCGCGCACATCGTCCACGCTCAGGTGTAAGCGCCCGCGCATCAGCGCCAGTACGCGCCCGCACTCCACCATTGCTTGTGCGCCGCGCGGGGAGCTGCCGTACCGTATGTACTTCTTCGCCAGGTCATGCGCCTGCCCCATGTCAGGCTGCGTCGCAAGCACCAGGTCGATTGCGAAATCCTGAACGTGCTGCGCCACCAGCACCTCGCGGCAGACCGATCGTACTTGGAGGATTTCCTGCCGGTCAATCACTCGGTCCACCACCGGCTCCTCTTTCTGAATGGTGCGATCCACAATGGTGTTCAACTCTTCCCGTGAGGGATAGGTCACCAGGATCTTCATCAGGAAGCGATCGAGCTGAGCTTCGGGCAGGGGATACGTGCCTTCCATTTCGATCGGGTTCTGCGTCGCCATGACGAGGAACGGCGATTCCAACTCGTGTGTGGCGGTCCCGCTTGTCACCGTGCGCTCCTGCATCGCTTCGAGTAGCGCCGATTGAGTCTTTGGCGTAGCGCGGTTGATCTCGTCCGCGAGCACGAGGTTTGCGAAAATCGGCCCGTGCTGGAACCGGAACGACTTTCCGCCGCGCTCGTCCGTCTCGATGATCATGCTTCCGACAATGTCGGCAGGCATGAGGTCCGGCGTGAACTGTATCCGTGAATAGCGCAGGTGGAGTGCCCGCGCCAGCGTTCTTAGTAAGGTCGTCTTGCCGAGGCCGGGCACGCCTTCGAGCAGAACATGGCCTCCGGCAAGGAGGCAGGTAAGCACTCCGTCAACGACGTCCTGTTGGCCGACGATGACTTTGCCGATCTCGCGCCGAACCCGATCCAGACGGGCGGCGGCATCTTGCACCAGGGCTTCGGTCCGCACAACTTCATTGTAAGCCCGGAGCAACGGCCAACCCGCATTCCCCGCTAATCGCACCGGAAAACGAAGGCACGGAAACGTGGTCCGTTGCTGAGACCTACGGTTCCTTGACTGCAGCGCTCTGCTGGGCTGCCTTCGAGGCCTTCCAGTGTTTGAACGCCTCCAGCAGGACCGGGATCAACGAAAGGAAAATGATCAGGAAAACTGCCTTCTCGAAGTGCCGGCGCACGATCGGCACTCCCCCGAGCGAATAGCCGAGAAGCACCACCGCGTTCACCCACATCGTGACCCCTGCGACACTGAACGCCAGAAATCGCGGGTACGGCATGTCCGAAACGCCGGCCAGAAACGGCGCGAACGTCCGGATGATCGGCACGAACTTCGCGTAGATCATCGTTTTCCCGCCGTACTTCTCGTAGAACGCTTTGGAGCGCAACAGGTGATCCCGGCGGAACAGGCGTGAGTTGGGACGGCTAAAGATCCGCGGGCCCGTCTTCCGCCCCAGATAGTAGCCGGTGCTGTCGCCAAGTATGCCCGCCGCCATCAGGAGTGGAATCACGATTCGCAAATCGATCTGCGCCGCGCCCACCACGACGCCGATCGTGAACAGGAACGAATCGCCCGGCAGGAAAAAGCCGGTCAGAAGTCCCGTCTCTGCGAAGATGATGCCGAAGAACAGGCCATACCCGAGCCAGCCGGTCATGACCGTAGTGAGTAGCGCGATCAGCCGCTCGGGTGTCGTCAGCGTCCGAAGAAACTCGATAAGAGCGTTGATCATCCGTAGCGTTTTCTCAGCTGCGGTAGGACGCGGCCAGGCGGTCCACAACGTCTTTGTGGATCTTCACTTCGCCGTCTTTCATCAATGCATTGCGCACCGAATCTTCGAACAGACGGTAGCGCTCCTGTGCCTTTTCGCCCTTGATCGACTGCCGAATCTCTTCTGAAGAGGCGGCGAGTTGGCTCATGTCGGCCGGAGTTTTTCCGATCACCTTAATGATGAAACGCTGTCCCGCGATCGGGAGCGGTCCAAGGACTGAGCCGACCGGTCTCTCGAAGGCTTCTGCCAGCGCGGCGGCCGAGCCGATACCCTCGGCAGCGCCGTTCCGTGCGAACTCGGGCGGTGTCTTCACTTCGACGCCGAGCGACTTCGCTGTGGCGCTCAGGTCGCCCGATGCGCGGGCCTGATCGGCGGCCTGCCTGGCCTTCTGGTCGAGCAGCGTGTTCACGGCGGTCTCGGTCAGCTGCGAACGGATCTGGCCTTCCACCTCGGCCAGTTCGGCGGGACGCGCCGGGATCACATCGGTCACTGTCGCGACAGCCAGCTTGGTCGGCGCGATCTGCACGACAGGTGAAACGCCGCCCTTTGGCAGACCGGTGTAGGCCTCCTCTAGGTCAGCGCTCACACCGATGTCAGGCAGCGGGTTGCCCGCCGCCACGTTCTGGGCGCGGACCAAATCGATGCCCAGCTTCGCCGCAATCTGCTCGGCCTGCTGCGGGTTCTTCGCGAGCTCGGCGCGGGCCTCGTCGGCCAGCTTCTGCATCGTGTCGATCACCTGCTGCTTCTTGAGCTCCTGCGCGATCTGGTCCTTCACTTCCTCGAACGGCTTAAGGTGCGCCTCTTCCTTGGCCATCACCTGTACGATGTGGAAGCCATACTCGGTCTTAATTACGCCGCTAAGTTCCTTCGGCTTGAGCGAGAAGGCGGCCTGCTCGAACGCAGGAACCGTCTGGCCTCGGACGATCCAGCCAAGATCGCCGCCCTTTTCGGCCGAGCCCGGATCCTGGGAATTCTTCTTGGCCAGTTCGGCGAAATCCATTCCGGCTTTGAGCTGCTTCAGCAACTCATCAGCTCGCGCCTGAACCTTTGGCACCTCGGCCGGCGGAATATCGGTGGTCTTCAACAGAATGTGCCGGGCCTGGACGCGCTCTGGCACGCGGAAGGAGTCCTTGTTGGTGTCATACGCGCGCCGAAGCTGCTCGTCGGGGACCGTGATGCCCGCGGCCACCTTGGCCTCGTCCACCACCAGTACTTGGACGTTGCGCTTCTCCGGGATCTGGAACTGCCCCCGGTTCGCCTGGAAGAACTGCTGTATCTGCTCCGGCGTGACGTTCACTTCGGAACGGAGCTTGTCCGCGCTGAGGGCGATGTACTCGATCTTCGCTTTCTCGTTGCGGCGGCGAAACTCGCGCTCTACGTCCGCGGGAGTCACCACTACGCCTTCCGCCACCAGGTTCTGGAGCCGCACGAGCATCATCTGCTTGCGCACATTCGCTTCAAACTCCGGAATCGTCAGGTTCTGCTCCGAAAGTACGGCCGCGTAGACTTCCTTGCCGGCGAACTGGCCGCCCTGGAATAGCTGCGGGAACACCGTACGGATCGTCTTCGCGATGTCTTCCTCGGTGACCCTGAATCCCAGTTGCTGCGCCTTGTACACCAGCGCGCGCTGCGTGATCATCTCGTCGATCATCTGCGGTACGTATATCTGGATGAGTTCACGCGGGATGGTCTTGTTTCGGATCGCGTTCTGGACCTGCTGGTTGACCTCGCGGACAGTCACGGCGTCGTCGCCGATCTCGGCCACGACCTGGTCATTTGCCCCGCCGCCGCCGCCCCCAAATCCCGGAATCAGCGTGACGACCATCGAAATGGCCACAAGCATCAAGAGCGCGCCGAGCAGATAACGCACAGCTTTCGCCCGGCTGCGGAACAGGTCAAACATGGATACAGAACTCCTTGGACGGTATGGAACCTTTAGTATAACGGACTGGCGGCGCGGACCGCCCGACCTGAGATTATAGCGTCAGTTCAATAGGATACGCCCCGCCGGCGTCCTCTACGCCCCGGCACGCCACTCGTCATCGCCCAGGTGGGCTTCCTCGTGAACCGCCCTGACTGCCTTTTCGAGCCCGTCTTTCCGCACCACGATCGCAATCGTCAACTCGCTCGAGCCTTGCGCGATCGCCATGATGTTCACGCGCTCTCGCGAGATCGCGGTGAAGATGCGCCCCGCCAGGCCAGGCGTGCCGTGCATCCCCTCACCCACCACGGCCATCAATCCCACGTTCTCATCCACTTGCACAGGCTTCAAATATCCATGTGCGAGTTCCAGCGCGAGTGCGTTGTTCAAGCACTCCAGGGCCGTCGGCAACTCTGCCGTGCGAACCAGGAAGCACAGGCTCTGAGTGTAGGAGGAACTAGAGAGCGCCAGCACCTCGATCGCAGCGCGGCCCAAACCGTCCAGAGCCCGCGCCATCACCTGAGTGGCATTGATCGCCGTGCTGGCCGGCTCGATCGAGATCATCGCGACTTTCGCCGTGGACGTGACCGCGCGCGCCCCGGTGGTGTCCGCGATGCTCGGAACGATTTTGGTGCCGGGTTTCTCCGGAGCGAAGCTGTTCTTGCTCCAGACCGGAATCTGCTTCGCCATCAGCGGGGCGAGCGTGCGGGGGTGCAGCACCTTCGCGCCGTTGTACGCCAGTTCCGCCGCCTCGCGGTATGTAACCTCATCGAGCACCGCGCAATCCGGCACGATCCGCGGATCGGCTGTCATGATGCCGTCCACGTCCGTCCAGATCCAAACTTCTTCAGCATCGAGAGCCGCGGCCAGGGTGGACGCGGAGAAATCCGAGCCGCCCCGGCCGAGCGTCGTGGGCCTGCCGTCCTCCGTGGCGCCGTTGAAGCCGGTCACTACCGGCAGCACGCCGTCTTCGAGCAGCGGCACGAGCCGCTCGATCGCCCTTTGCCGCGTCGCCTCCATGATCGGCGTAGCGTTTCCGAACACTGCGTCCGTCACCACAATCCCGCCCGCATCCACCGCCACCGACGGCGTCCCCTCCGCCTCCAGGCACTCGGCCAAAAGCAGCACTGATAGCTTCTCGCCGGTTGAGACCGCCTCGTCCATCGAACGCGGCGGCGCCTCGCCCAGCATGCAAATGCCGCCGGCGATCCGCTCGAACTCCGCAATGATGCAGTCCATCCGCGCCAGGACGCGCTCGTGCCGTTCAGGCGGCAGGAGTTCGCGGCACGTATCGATGTGACGCTGCCGCAGTGTCTGTATATCGGAGTCCACGCCGGGCCGGTCTCCGGTCACCGCGCGGCGCAACGTTTCGAGCAGCAGGTCCGTGATCTTCGACATTGCCGAAGCCACAACCACCACCGGCCGCTGCTTCCGTTGTTCGGCGGAGAGCGCCGCGGCAACCCGTATCCGCTCGGCCGAGCCCACACTCGTGCCCCCGAACTTCATCACAAGCAGGTCGTTCATGGATTGACTTTGGTCTCCACAGCTTTTAAAATCGCCGCTTCCACTTCATCCGGGCTCAGTGCGGTCGTATCGACGCAGATGGCGTCCGGCACGCGCCGAAGCGGAGAATCCTGGCGGTTTGAATCGCGGTAATCGCGCTCGCAGATATCGCGCTCGATCTCTTCCAGGTCTACCACTAGACCCGTTTCGCTCAGTTCGCGCGCGCGCCGTTCCGCACGGATGCGAGGATCCGCGTCCAGGTAGATTTTTACCGAAGCCTTGGGGAACACCACAGATCCGATGTCGCGCCCTTCCATCACGACACTGCGGCCGGCCGCGATCCGGCGCTGCTGTTCCACCATCGCCTCGCGCACCCCGGAGAACGCCGAAACCCGCGACGCCGCCTGCGAGACCTCGGGTGCGCGGATGGCCTCATTCACGTCCTCGCCATCCAACGCTACCTTTCCCGCTGACGTAAATTCCACCCGGGATCGCCGCGCCAGTGCCGACACAAGGGCCTCGCTGTCCAGGTCCACGCCCGCGCGCAGAGCCGCCACCGCAACGGCACGGTACATCGCCCCGGTATCAATGTACGTGTACCCCAACCGGTCCGCCACGCGGCGCGCGATCGTGCTCTTTCCGGCCCCTGCCGGGCCGTCGATCGCCACCACAACGTTGTTATTCATTCTGTGTTGCGACCATTGTAAGCTGAGACCGTGAAGCCTGCTGTTCTTGTTACCAAACGCATCTTTCCTGAAGCAGTCGAACTCCTGCGGCAGCGTGCCGACGTGGATTACGTGAGCTCCGACGAAGGTCTCTCACCTGATGAACTCGATGAACGGGTCAAAGGCAAACAGGCTATCGTGTGCCAGCTCACCGATCGCTTCGACGCCGCACGCATCGC
>DATMXS010000216.1:0-3766 GCA_035561355.1 Bryobacteraceae bacterium
TTCCACCTCTCCGCGCCGGACCTGCTGCTCGGAATGGATTCCGACCCGGCGCGCCGCAATGTCCTGGGCCTGATTGAAGCAAATCCCGAACTGGCGCGTGAAGGTATCGCGCTGCGGAAATTCGGCCAGCAGTTAATCGAGGGGCTGGCGAAGGAGCGCATTCACCCTTCGTGGCTGGTGCCCGGTGGCGTGAACTCGCCGCTCTCCCCCGAGGTTCGCGACCGCACACTCGCGGAACTGCCGAACGCTCGTCGCATCGCGCGTGGAGCACTGGGGCTATTCAAGAGTGTGCTCGACAAGTACGAGGACGAGATCGCCCACTTCGGCAACATGCCCACGATGTATGCCGGCCTTGTGGACCGTGAAGGCGCGCTGAAGCTCTACGACGGCCACATCCGGTTCGTGGATCATGAGGGCGCGATTGCGGGCGAGTCGCTTGGAGCCGATTACGCGACGTATATCGGTGAGGCTGCGGTGCGGACGTCGTATCTAAAGGCGCCGTATTTCAAGCCTGCCGGCTATCCCGAGGGCGCGTACCGCGTCGGTCCCCTGGCCCGGCTGAACGTTGCCGAGCGTTGCGGGACTCCGGAAGCCGATGCGGAGCTCTCGGAGTACCGGCAGCGCTTCGGACTGGTGCCTCAGAGTGCGTTCCTCTACCACTACGCGCGGCTCATCGAGGCGATCCACGCGCTCGAGAAGATTGAGTTGCTGATGGGGGATCCGTCGATCCTCGACACGCGCATCCGCGCCCGCGCGGGGGCGAACGCCAATGAGGGCGTTGGTGTGATTGAAGCTCCGCGGGGTACGCTGATCCATCACTACAAGGTGGATGACAAGGGCGCCATCACGTGGGCGAACCTCATCGTTGCAACCGGACACAACAACCTCGCCATGGATCGCTCGGTTGAGCAAGTGGCGAAGCGATTCGTGGACGGCACGAAACTGAGCGAGGGAATGCTGAATCGCGTCCAGGCGGTTGTTAGGGCCTACGACCCATGCCTGAGCTGTTCGACGCACGCCACGGGCGGACCCGCCCTCGCAATCGAACTGCGCGGAGCGGATGGGACGCTCCTGGACGAGATCCGGACGTAGCCGGAGCACTCCACGGGTAACTGAGCAGAACGCGGCCGGCGCCCAATTCAGGAGCGCCGGCCATTTTTGTATCCGAATCGCAGAACCGCCTCGACCCCGATCCGGCGCTACCCTATTTTCGTGCGTGTTCGCGTCGAGACCTATTCCGGGTACAAAGCTGATGAACGGCCGGTTCGCTTTCACATGGGTGACTCCGTTTACGAAGTCGAGTCCGTGGACGACCAATGGTACAGCCCGGGCGCTTCGTGGTTTCGCGTGAAGGCGAGTGACGGCAATATCTACATCCTGCGCCACGACTCCGGGCACGTCTGGACGGTCCAGTCGTTCCGCTCCGTTGCCTGAGTTCCGGGTCGAATACACTGTTACCCGTGGAGCCCCTTACCCGAAGGAACTTTCTGGCGACGGCCGGAGTGGCAGCAATGAGCGCCCGTTCGTACGCGCAGACGATAGGCGCCGGAGAGCGCCTCCGCATAGGTGTCATCGGATGCGGCGGAATGGCAACCGGCCACATGGAATCGCTGGTCCGGATGCGCCAGACCGACAACATCGACATTGTTGCAGTCTGCGATCTTTACCAGAAGCGGCTGGACAAAGCGGCTGCGCTTACCAGCGGCAAGCCGTATAAGAACTATCACGAACTACTCGCTAACAAAGATATCGACTACGTCCTCATCGCCACTCCCGAGCACTGGCATGCCCAGATGACCCTCGATGCCCTGGACGCGGGGAAGCACGTCTACTGCGAAAAGCCGATGACCTGGAACATCGAGCAAGCCAAGAAGGTCGTCGCAAAAGTGCAGCAGACCGGCAAGAAGATGCAGGTAGGCGTGCAGGGCATGTCCGACGATTCGTACCAGGCCGCCAACGAGTACATCAAGAATGGCGCGCTCGGGGATGTCGTCATTGCCCAGATCGATTATTCCCGCAACTACACCAGCGATTTCTGGACCGGGCCGATCGATCCCGACGTCAAGCCCGGCGTCAATCTGGATTGGAACGCCTGGCTTGGCCCGGCGCCGAAGCGTCCTTTTGATATTGACCGGTTCCTTCACTGGCGCCGGTACTGGGACTACTCCGGCGGCATCGCGACTGACCTGTTCGTCCACCGCGTGACACGCCTGATTCGGGCACTGGCGCTCACATTCCCCGATCGCGTCGTTGCGACCGGCGGCAAGTTCCACTTCAAGACGAGCGCGGCCGAGATCCCCGATACCTTCAATATGCTGCTCGATTATCCGGGCGGCCCGACCATCATGCTGGTCTCGTCTATGGCGAACGACACGCCGATCGATCACGTGATCCGAGGCCACAAGGCGACGCTGACGTTTACTCGCACCGGCTTCACGATCACGCCGCAGCGGCCGTATGCGAAAGAGATGAAGGAGATCGTCCACAAGAAGTCCGGCGGCGAGGACGTCCGGTTCCACCACAGGAACCTGCAGGCGGCGATCCGGAAGAACGAACCGCTCAAGTGCGACTCTCAGTTGGGCTACTACGGCGTCGTCGCAGCCTCGATGGGCGTGGAGTCGTTCCGCAAGCAGAAGTACATGCGCTGGGATGGCGCGAAGCAGCGCGCGGTGAAGGTTTAACACCGGCGTAATCACTTGATGCGCGGGCCGGCGTACTCTGCCCCCACCGGCCCGCGTGCTACTTTGATGTTTTATGCGGTTCGCTTCCCTACTCCTCGCGGGATCTCTTCTGTGCGCGTCCGCCGCGGCGCAGCAGCAGTTGCGCCGGGCCCCTGGCTTCGCACTTCCCGACAGCAAGCAGCAGGTCCATGACCTGTATAACTACAGGGGCCGCTGGGTGCTCCTCGATTTCATGAAGACCGATTGCCCGCACTGCAAGGAACTCTCGCCGGTGCTGGAGCAGGCCAAAGCGCGATATGGCGCGAAGTTGGCGGTATTGTCCGTGGTTGTGCCGCCGGATACGACCGCCACCGCGCAGAAATATGCCACGGCCAACAAGATCACGTCGCCGTTCCTGTTCGATTGCGGCCAGGCGGCGTTTTCCTACATCCGCCCGAGCGTTGCGAACCCGGCGGTTGAGTTTCCGCATCTATACGTAATCAATCCCGAGGGCTTCATCGTCCGGGATCTTATGGGCGCAGGCCTCCAGGCCAAGAGCCTGCTGGCCGATCTGGATTCGCTGATCAACCCGAAACGGAAGTAAGTATGCGGTGGCTGTTGTGGGCGGCGCTGGCTTCTCTAGCGCTGGCCGTCCCTGGCGAGGAACTGCACGAGGCCGTTCGAGCCGGCGATGTGGAGCGCGTCAGGGCGCTCGTCGCGGGCGGCGCAAACGTCAACGCACGGGACACGCTGGGCGGAACGCCGCTCCACGACGCCGCCTGGAACGGCTCAGGCGAGATTGTGACGATCCTGCTCGGGGCCGGTGCGGATCCGAACGCCCAGCACGCTGAGGCAGGCTCGACGCCGCTCCACTACGCCGCCGTAACGAACCACCCCGCCATTGTCGAACTGCTGCTCGCGAAGGGCGCCGACGTTCACGCTACATACAAGTCCGGGGCCACCTGCCTCCACTTGGCGGCCAACCGGGGATATTTGGAAGTCGCTGAAGTCCTGATCGCCCATGGGGCGCGCGTGAATGTGCGCGATGAGCAGGGCGAAACCCCGCTGGACGAAGCTGCCTGGAGGGGCCAGCCTGCACTTGTCCG
>DATMXS010000217.1:0-10322 GCA_035561355.1 Bryobacteraceae bacterium
CGCCTGAAGAACGGAGGGACCGTGGATTTGATTCGCGACGGGTTGACGCTGGCGGGCATCCTGTTCGTGTTGGGGCTGATGGGGGTGCTGGTACGCCGGAACATCATCTTCATCCTGATGTCGATTGAGGTGATGCTCAACGCCGCGGGGCTCGCGTTCGTGGTGGCGGGCGCACGGTGGGGACAGCCGGATGGACAGGTGATCTTTCTGTTCATCCTGGCGATGGCGGCGGCCGAAGTATCGGTGGGCCTTGCGCTGGTGCTGAGGCTCTATCACGGAAACAAAACGCTGGATGCAGATAGCGCGAGCGTGATGAGGGGCTGAAATGCTCGAACTGCTGTGGCTGGTTCCGGCGATCCCGTTCGGCGGCGCACTGGTGCTCGCCACTCTTGGCCCGCGCCTTTCAAGGAAGGTTGTGGCCGCGGTGGGAATCGGAACCATCGCAGCAGCCGCCGCGATCTCTTTGCTGATCGCTTCCGCATTTCTCTCGAATCCGCCGGCCGGAAGCGCGTTCACGCAGACGCTCTGGACGTGGATCGGCGTGAGGGACTTCCGGCCAGCCATCGCGTTTTACCTCGACCCGCTCTCGCTCATCATGTTGGTGGTCGTCACCTTCGTGGCCTTCCTGATCCACGTGTATTCGGCGGAGTTCATGGCGGGAGATGAAGGGTACAGCCGGTTCTTCGCCTACATGAACCTGTTCGTCGCATCCATGGTGGTGCTGGTGCTGGCCGACAACCTGCTGCTGCTGTACCTGGGCTGGGAAGGCGTCGGGTTGTGCAGTTACCTGCTGATCGGGTTCTGGTACCAGGATCCGGCGAACGGCCGCGCCGCTCAGAAGGCCTTCATCGTGACGCGCGTGGGTGACACGTCCATGTCGATCGGGCTGCTGCTGCTCTTCTGGAACCTGGGCACGCTGCAGATTCAGGACGTGATGAGCCGCGCTTCGGCGCAATGGGCCACGGGCTCGGGACTTGCGATCGCGGCGGCGGCTCTCCTGCTGGGCGGCGCGGTGGGAAAGTCCGCGCAGTTGCCGTTGCAGACATGGCTGCCGGACGCAATGGCCGGACCTACCCCGACGAGCGCCCTGATTCATGCCGCCACCATGGTGACCGCCGGCGTCTACCTGATCGCGCGCACGCACGTCCTGTTCCAGCTTGCGCCGCCGGTGCAGTTCGCGGTGGCGGTGGTAGGTGCCGCAACGCTCTTGCTGGCAGGCTTCAGCGCGCTCGCGCAGCGCGACATCAAACGTGTGCTGGCGTATTCCACCATCAGCCAGATCGGCTACATGTTCCTGGCCCTGGGGGCGGGCGCGTGGGCCGCGGCGATGTTTCACTTCATGACACACGCGTTCTTCAAGGCGCTTCTGTTCCTTTCGGCCGGGATTGTGATCGAGGCGCTGCATCACGAGCACGACATCTTTCGAATGGGCGGACTGCGGAAGGCGCTTCCCGTTGCGTTCTGGACCTTCCTCGCGGGTGGCGCCGCCTTGGCCGGCTTGCCGCTCGTCACCGCCGGCGCGTACAGCAAGGATCTGATCCTGTGGGACGTTTTCAGTTCCCCAATCGGCGGCCCGGGATTGTGGGTGGCCGGCATTGCCGGGGTCGTGCTGACATCGCTATACACATTCCGCCTGATCTTCCTGGTGTTCTTCGGGACGCAGAAGACGGACGTAAGCCGTAGGCCGGGTTTTGCGATGCAGGCGCCAGTGTGGATCCTTGCAGTTCTCTCAATCGTTGCCGGGTTCGTTCAGCGCCCGTTCATCGGGTTTGCGGACACGGTGCTGCCGCGGACGCCCGAAGGGCCGCACGGCGCATTCACCGAGGCCACTTCCAGCCTCTTCGCTGCGCTCGCGTTTGCAGCCGGGCTATTGCTGGCGTGGATGTTCTACAGGCGGAAGCCGGTGCGGGCGGAAGCCGCCGCGTTTGGGAATCCCGTCCAGCGCTTTTGGCTGGCGGGCTGGGGCTTCGACTGGCTGTACGACAGGCTGTTCGTGCGCCCGGTAATCTGGCTTGCGCGCATCAACAAGGGCGACGTGGTCGATACGTTCTATGACGGCCTTGCCTGGATGAGCCAACTGGCGTACCGGGGCTTGAGCCTGACCCAGACCGGCAACCTGCGCTGGTACGCGGCCGGGCTTGCGGTTGGATCCGTGCTGTTCGTCGCGATCGTGATGTTCTTATGATCCTGATCTGGCTGATCGTTATCCTTCTCGCCGCGGGCCTGATTTCGGCCGCGGCCGCGCGTACGAGTCCAGCGGCAACTCGATGGATCGCGCTCGTGGCCATCCTCGCGGATTTCGCAATTACGCTCGGCCTCTGGACGCGCCACGCGGGCGCTGCTTCAGATACGTGGCTCGAGCAGGTGGACTGGGCCTGGATCCCGCAGTTCGGCATTCACTTGCATCTCGCGCTGGACGGGTTGAGCCTGCTGCTGCTGATGCTGACTTTCTCGCTCGGCGCGGTGTCCGTCGTCGCATCGTGGACGGAGATCACGCACGCGGTCGGCTTTTTCCATTTGAATCTACTGTGGATTCTGGCCGGGATCGCGAGCGTGTTTCTCGCGATGGACCTGTTCCTGTTCTATTTCGCCTGGGAACTGATGCTGGTCCCAATGTACTTCCTGATCGCGATCTGGGGGCATGAGAACCGCACTTACGCTGCGGTGAAGTTTTTCATCTTCACGCAGCTCAGCGGGCTGTTGATGCTCATTGCCATCCTGGCCCTCTTTTTCGCTCACCATGCCGCGACCGGCGTTTACACCTTCCAGTACGCGGACCTTCTCGGGACGGCGCTCCCTGCAGGCGCGGAGATGTGGATCATGCTGGGTTTCTTTATCGCATTCGCGGTAAAGCTCCCGGTAGTGCCGTTTCATACATGGCTGCCGGACGCCCACACGGAAGCGCCGACGGCAGGCAGCGTCATCCTCGCGGGCCTGCTGCTGAAGACCGGGGCGTACGGAATGCTGCGGTTCGTCCTCCCACTGTTTCCGAACGCGTCCCGGGAGTTCGCGCCTGTCGCGATGGCGCTCGGCGTCATTGGCATTCTGTACGGCGCGATCCTGGCATTCGGCCAGACCGATTTGAAGCGCCTGGTGGCGTACACCAGCGTGAGCCACCTCGGGTTCGTGCTGGTCGGGATCTTTGCGTGGAACGCGCTGGCGCTGCAGGGCTCTCTGATGACGATGATCTGCCACGGTATCAGCACGGGCGCGCTCTTTATTCTGGTGGGGTTGCTCCAGGAGCGCATCCACACCCGCGAAATGGACCGCATGGGCGGCTTATGGGCAACCGCTCCGCGGCTGAGCGGCGCCGGGCTGTTCTTCGCCCTGGCATCGCTGGGATTGCCGGGGCTAGGCGATTTCGTGGGTGAGATCCTGGTCCTGTTCGGCGTATATCAGCGGAGCATCGTGGTTGCGGTGTTCGTAGCCATAGGCGTTCTCGCCGCGACGTTCTACGCGCTGCGGTTCGTACAGCGGGCGTTCCACGGAGCCAACGTCAATGCTTGGAGCATACGGGACCTAAGGCCGCGCGAAGGCGTCGTGATGGCCGTCATGATAGCGACGCTGCTCTGGCTGGGCCTGTACCCGCGCCCGGTGATTGACACCTTTGAACCCGCGCTCGCGCGACTGGAGCAATCGGTCTCCCGGAGATGAACGTGACCTCCAAGGACTTCATTGCACTCCTTCCGCTTCTGATCCTCGCGGCCACCGCGACGGCGGTGATGCTGGGCGTCGCTGTGCGGAGGAGCCACCGGGTGGCCGCCATTCTCACCTTCATCGGGCTTGCGATGTCATTCGGTTCGCTCTGGATGGCGGCCGGCGTTGCGCCGCGGCAGGTGACGCCGCTGCTGGTGATGGATCAGTATGCGGTCTTCTACATCGGCCTGATCTTGGCGGCGACGATGGCCGTGGTGCTGTTCTCCTACGGCTATTTCGAGAAGTGCGAGGGCGATCACGACGAACTCTACATCCTGATGCTCGTGGCCACGCTCGGCTCCGCGGTCCTGGTGGCGAGCAATCATTTTGCTTCGCTCTTCCTGGGGTTGGAGTTGCTGAGCGTTGCGCTGTACGGCATGATCTCCTACCTGCAACTGCGGCCGCTTCCGGTGGAGGCAGGCATCAAGTACCTCGTATTGGCAGCGACTTCGGCTGCATTCTTGCTGTTCGGGATGGCGCTCATTTATGCGGCACTGGGAACGATGGAGTTCAACCGCATCGCGGAGCAACTTGCGCAAGGGACCTTCAGCCGCGTGTTGGTGCTGGCAGGCTTCGCCGTCATGGTGACCGGCTTCGGCTTCAAGCTGGCCGTGGTTCCGTTCCACCTCTGGACTCCGGACGTCTATGAAGGCGCGCCCGCGCCAGTTACGGCCTTTATCGCTACTGTATCGAAGGGCGCGATGTTTGCGCTGCTGCTGCGGTTCTTCAACGGCACGGGCGCCCATTCGTACGCAGCGGTGTCGTTGGTCTTTACAATCATCGCGATCGCTTCGATGTTCACGGGCAACATCCTGGCGCTGCTCCAGAACAACGTGAAACGCATCCTGGCGTACTCTTCCATCGCACACCTCGGGTACGTTCTCGTGGCATTTCAGGCTGGCGGCAGCCTGGGTCCGCAGGCAGTGACGTTCTATCTGGTGGCCTACTTCGTCACGACCTTGGGCGCGTTCGGTGTCGTTACGCTGCTCTCGAGCGGGGCGAGGGATGCGGACGAACTGGAGGACTATCGCGGCCTGTTCTGGCGGCGCCCCGCGCTTGCCGGCGTGTTCACGGCAATGCTGCTCTCGCTGGCGGGCATTCCCCTGACTGCCGGATTCGCAGGCAAGTTCTTCGTCGTAGCGGCGGGCGCATCCGTGGCGACCTGGGCGTTGATCGTCATCCTGGTTGTAACGAGCGCCATCGGGCTCTACTACTATTTGCGGATTGTCGTCGTCCTGTACGCGCAAGCGGCGGAATCGCCGCCTCTCACTCATTCACTCGCGCCGGCGGGCGGCATTGCGCTCGGGATCCTCACGGTCGCGTTGATCTTCCTGGGCGTCCAGCCGGGGCCGCTCCTGGACACGATCCGTTCGATGATGGCGAGCGTCGTGTGAACCGTCGTCAGATCAGGCCCCGCCTGAGCGCGTGCGTCACCGCTTCCAGGCGGTTGTGCGTCCCGAGCTTGACGTTGATGCTATGCAGGTGGTTGCGCAGCGTCGGGAGCGTGATCCCCAGGTCGCGTGCGATCTCGGCTGAATTCTTCGCGTTCACGAACAGCCGGAGAATGCGTCTTTCCTGATCCGACAAGGGCGCGACGGGCGCCGCACCGTCCGCGCGGCCGGAAGCTGCGACGATCTGCCGGGAAATCTCCGTCATTTTCTCGATCAGATCTTCTGTCTGCTTCTGTCGAGAGATGTCGCGCGCCAGGTGAACGATCAGGCGCCGGCCGGTCCGGACTTCATCAAACAGCAGCGTGGAAACGTTTACCCATCGCCGCTCTCCGGACCGGGTCCGAATCTGGAGATCGAAATCCGAGATCTCAGCTCTGTCGGCGAGGCATGCCTGCACGCCGCGGTCGCCTTCGAATACGGGCATTCCCAGAGGGCCATGGCCGTCGAGCAACTCGTGGCAGGTTCTGTTCAAAGCCTCGCAAGCGGGATACCCGAACAGCTTCTCCGCAGCCTTGTTCCACGACCGGATCTCCCCACGTTCGGTAATCGAAAAGGCGGCATCAGCGGTCTTCTCGAGAAACGCAAACAAGTCCCGTTCGAGCATCCCGGCACACTCGCTTCCGCAACGGTGCTGTATTGCCTTCATTATAGGACCCGTCAGCGGGGCGCTTCCCATAGGAATATTGGAATGCTTCGAACCGGAAGCGGTCAAAATGCCTGATATCCGGTGCCAATTCTGCTCAATTGTGCACCCGGGCAGGCCCCGGTATTGTATCTTTGTTGATGCTTGCGCGGGTTCGGCAAGCGTTGCGGATACGCGTGTGAACACAACTCAGGGCAAGCCGGAGCGTCTGCAGGAGGCGCTAGGTCCGAAGTACCAGGTTCTCCGATGGATCGGCGGTGGTGGAATGGCTCAGGTATACCTGGCGCGCCACCGGACCACAGGGGGCCTTTTCGCTGTCAAGGTCCTGTCCGACCAGCTCAGCGGTGAGGACAACGTCGTCGCGCGGTTCCTCCAGGAAGCCAGGACCTCGGCCGCTTTACAGGGCCACCCGAACATCGTCTCGATCTTCGACGTCGGGCAGTTCGAGGACACGCACTACATAATCATGCAGTACGTGGAGGGCGAGGACCTCAAAGCGTATCTCAAGCGGCGGGGGAAGCTGCCGCCGGAAGAGGCTACCCGCATCATCGAGCAGATCGGCGAGGCGCTGGTGTTTGCGCATTCGCGCACCGTCGTTCACCGCGATCTAAAGCCTTCAAACATCAAGATTCATCATTCCGGGCGGGTCGTCGTGCTCGATTTCGGCATAGCCAAAGCGGGCGAAGCGCCGAGCCAGCTCACGACAGCCGGCCAGCGCGTTGGCACGCCGTTCTACATGTCGCCCGAGCATTTCGCAACGGGCGCGTGCGACGCTCGCAGCGATCTGTATTCGCTGGGAGTGGTGTTCTTTGAGCTGCTCACTGGCTGCCGTCCCTTCGAGGGTGAATCGGTGCAGGACATCGAATTCGCGCACCTCAGCCGTCCGGCGCCCTCCCCGTGCGCGGTGAATTCCTCAATTCCGGAAGCATACGGCCGCATCGTGCTGCGCCTGCTCGAGAAGCGGCCGGAGGACCGGTACCAGAGTGCAGCCGAACTGGTTTCCGATATCCGGCTTGCCTTGGGGGCGGGGACCGCCCGGCCGCCGGAGACCGTTGCGTCCCCTCCGGAGCCCATCGCCATGCCTGCGGCCGCTCCGCCTCAGGAACCGGCAGGGCAGTCAAAGCGTGTGTCCTCTCGCACGATCTCTATCGCGATCGCAGGCTTCGTGCTCCTCACAGTCGCCGCGGTGGTCGTCTTTTGGGCGACGCGAACGGGCAAACAATCGCCTGTGTCACCCAAGGACGAGGTAATCGCCCGGAGCAGCGGCATCGAGGCCGGCAGCCAGGCTGTGACGAACACGGCGTTCAAGGGTTTCTGCGATGAGACCGGCCATCCCTATCCGGATCCGCTGCCTTCGGACCCGAACTACTTCTACGCCAGGCCTGACGCTCCGGTTCTGAACGTCACGTACGTCGATGCCGCCGCATTCGCCCGCTGGGCGGGCAAGCGGCTGCCGTCCGCATCGGAGTGGGACCAGTTGCACGGGACCGATTCAAAGCCAGACGCTGCAGTCGAATGGACTTCCACCCCGTTCACTCCCTCTCCTGCCGATGCGGAAGCATTTCGTAAGCTGGCCGGGGCCGAGCCTCGCGGCGATTGGTTCATCGTTAAAGGCTTCGCTCCGCTTGCCGGATTGCCATCAGAGCCGCCGCTGCGCAGTGTCGCCATCGGTTTCCGCTGCGTAAAGAGCGCCGCCCAATAGGAGCTATCCCATGTCTTCGACAACCACGATTACCCGGCGGCAGAACCCAGTCGCGATCATAGCGGGCGGCCTGAGCGTGCTCATCGGGGCGGCGGTGCTGGCGGGGTATTTCAGCGGGCACGCATCGCTCGTTACGCTTTTCCCGGGCTCGGCCCCGATGCGCTTTGCCACCGCGATCGCGATCGTTTGCGCTGGCAGCGCCGTTCTCTTGCTCGCTGCCGGCTACAGGAGGAGTTGCGCTTCGGCTGCTGCAATCGGCGGCATCGTAGCTCTGGCGGACCTCATCGCGTCGGCCGCCGGGGCCGGCATTACGGGCCTGGAACCCGTAGGAGTTGCGAACCCTGCGCTCCCGTTCGCGGGGACGCTGGCGGGATGTCTGCTCATCATCGGCTCTGCCGCCCTGATCCTGATGTCGGGCGTCGTCCGCCTGCACTCGCGGTTGGCGGTTGTGGGCGCCGCCGGATCGGTGCTGAGTTCTGTCGGGATCGTGGCGATCATCTCGTATCTTGCGGGTGTGAGCAGTGCGTTCACGGCCGGCGCCTTCTCGCAATTGGGAATTCATACCGCAATCGCGGTCGCAGCGCTTGGCGCCGCCCTGATTCGCTTCGCGTGGCGAGATACCCTGGCGACGACCACCGGCACTCCGGCGTGGCTGCCGGTGCTGGTCGGCGCGGCTACGCTGGCGACCGTCTTCTGCCTCTACGGGGCAATCATCGCAGATCAGGAATCGGACTTCTCCCATCAGGTCACCTTCGAAGCAGAGGGCCTGCGCCAGTTCGTCTCTACCGGGCTCGAGAATCGCATCCAGCCGCTCCTCCGTTTGGCCCGGCAGCGCGCCGTCACTCCGGATATGAAGAAGGAGGAGTGGGATACGGACGTGCAGATGATCATGATACGCGGCGGCTATCAGGCGATCGAGTGGGTCGATACCGCGGGCCGGGTGGTGTGGACCGCGCCGCCCGGTGCCGGTGACTCAACGCCGGACGGGAATGCGGCTTTCGAGGCGCGGCGGCGCGCCGCATTCGACACGGCCCGGCGGAATCGAGCCATCGCGGCGGCCCGGCCCATCGATCTGGTCACGGGCGGGAAAGGGACGATCGTTGTGGTTCCCGTATTCGTGCGCGACGAACTGGCGGGCTATGTCGCGGGCGTCTTTCGATACCAACTGTTGTTTCAGAGCCTGCTCTCGTCCAATCCCTCTCCGCAGTACTCGATTGCCGTTTACGACGGCAAGGAATCGCTTTTCACGCAAGGATCCGCCAACTCCTCCGCCCGCCTGACCCGGACGACGGATCTGGTCGTAGGGGGAGGCAAGTGGACGTTGAGAATCGCTCCCACCGAGGCGCTGGTTGTCCAGTCGCGCTCGCCTGTCGGGGGAGCGCTCCTGGTGATCGGAGTTTTTCTCGCGCTCTTTTTCAGCTTGCTCGTCCGTGTCGCGCAGAGGACCGGTGCGCGAGCACCTTTCGACGCGGTGCCGGGCATACAAACCGCCTCCACAGCGTCTTACAGCGACCCGATGCATTTGCCGGTGGTGTCGTACGGACCGGATGGTGCGGCCCTGGCATGGAATGACGGCGCCGCGCGGTTGCTTGCAGGCGAACCTCCGCGCATCGCGGCCTGCGATTCCGGATTCCGAACGATCACGGTGACTCTGCTCCGCGCAATCGGCTCGCCGGAAAACCTCGATGCTCTGCGATCGCTGCTGGAATCGTGCACGTCCTGCGCACTCGTGTTCGATGCGGAGGGCAGATACGTCGCGGCGAACTCGGCTGCGCATCGGACCCTCGGCTGGTCGGATGCGAACTGGAGCGGCAGGAGCATCGGCGCGGCCGTTCCGGCGACCCACGAAGCGCTGGACATTCAGAACGTGCTGCTGATGCAGGGACAGTGGTCCGTACCCGCCGCGGGACGTGCAGCCGCCGCATCGGCATCGTAGGCGGGTGTACTACTCGGCGCGGTAGATCTGCCAGACTCCGCCCCAGTAGTTTTCGCGTGGATCGTCGTAGTCGATCCCGTGCCCGCTGCAATCACGGACGACCGGGGCGAGGCGGTCATAGAGCATGCGCACGCGCTCGTGGCCGAACAGCGTAGCGGCGTAGCCGAGCAGGCACTCAAGCTTCTTTTCGTCAGGCAGGCGGTCAAACGTGGCGTCGTCCATGTCAGAGGTTCGGCAGTTTCCGTTCTATCGGGTGTTGGATACCTTCTCGATACCACTCGGTGTTCTTCACCAGCAGCTTGTATGGAAGCTTCAGGCCAAGACCGATGAGAAATTTCTTGCCATACCGCGTATCGGCAATCTTGTGGTAGAGGGTCGATAGGGTTCCGCGCTTGGCAGCCGCCTTTTCCGCCGCTTCGCGGGCTGCCTTCACAGCCGCTTCGTCAGCGCCCTCCTTCAACGCCTTCGCCGCCGCTTTATCTCCCGCCTTGGTTACCTTTGCGGCCGAATGCGCGTCCCAGGCCTTTGAGCCGCCTGTCGTTGCGGCAGCCATCACCACGGCCAGGACGATATCAATTGCCCAGTCCATCATCGCGGCCAGATAGTCCGAGAAGTTGATTCCGACCTGAACAGTGTTCGGCGCGACCACGATGTCCGTCAGCATTGGCGCGCCGACACTGCCGAGTTTCTTCGTCTGGAAATCCCAGCACTGTAGATTCAGGCTGAACGGAATGCACGGGATCATGCAGCAGCCAACCGCCTGTTCTGCCTCACCCGTGAGCCCCGATAGCCCCTTGCACCAGATCCGGGTCTTGTTGCTCCCCATGATGATCTTGGAAGACCCGAACAGGATGATCAGCAGCAGCAGCCAGTTGAAGTTCGGCGGCACCGGGA
>DATMXS010000218.1:0-9920 GCA_035561355.1 Bryobacteraceae bacterium
GCAGCCCGCCGCCGCGAGCACTTTGCCCACGTGTTCCATCGTGAGGCGTGTTTCCTGCTCGATGGTACCGGCAAGCACCTCGCCGGTACGCATATCCAGCGGCCCCTGGCCGCTCACATATAACCAGCCGTCCACCAGGACGCCGGCTGAATACGAACCCGTGTGAGCCTTCTTCTCCGGATGTCGAATCTCGGTTTTCATCGATAGACATTGTACGTGCGTGATTACGCCCTGCACCGGCCGCGTCCAGCTTATTGGACACGCGTTGCCTGAGAGGGTCGCGCAGTCGCGGCGGCCGCCGTACAATTGGGGACTCCGCTGTTTCAGCCTTGTATGTTGGCTATGCCGCTGATCTGCGCGCGGCTGCCAAACACGTTTCCGAAGCTCGCAGATGATGAACGAGGCACCAATGAACAGGTTAGCCATCATTCTGGCGGCATGCGCGGCAATTGCATGCGCCGAGCCCGTGCCGGGCGACTATTTCCGCGAGTACACGTACGCTCACCGGATGGGCATCGTCGATCCGGGCGCGAAACACCCGACGGCGGTAAAGCGCATGCCTGCAGTGATTCTGCCCGATCGCGTAATCGAAGTGCCAGGGCTCGGAAAGCCGCTGAAGGCCGAAGTGAGCATCGCTTATTGGGGCGGTCATCTCGGCACTTCGGAACAGCAGTTCCGGATCAACGAAAACGCGTGGATCAATGTCCCGCAGCCGGCAGGAACAGAGCGCCCGGCCCAGTGCTACCACCGCACTTTGCTCCGGGCCACGGTCGAGGTGCCGATCGATCAGCTTCAGTCCGGCCGCAATGCGTTCCAGTTCAAGGCCGGACCGCAGACCCCCTGCTACAGTTTCAACTGGGGCTTCTATTGGGTCTATTCCTTTACGCTGCGGCTCTACTACCAGGCGCCGGCGGAAGCGCCCGGACGCATGATCGCGCCTGTGGATGGAAACGAGATCGGCGACGGCACCCGGTTCATCGCAGCCGCGCATCACCCGGAGAGGCCAATCGTCAACGTCGATTTCGTAGGGAAGTACGAGGACTTCAATTGGGAGGGCGACGGGGTTTGGCGGCAGTGGCATTACATCCGCGAACGCGGCCGCCTGGCGAAGCACATCGGAACCGCCGGCGCCACGCCCTGGGCTGTCACCTGGGATTCACAATGGGTGCCGGATCAGGATGAGCCGGTGGAGGTCGCGGCGTGGATTACGGACCTGGACGGCAACACGTACGTTACGCCCTCGGTCAAAGTGAAGCTGGCGCGCAAGGGCCGCTCGGTGAGGATGTACAAGCCCGGGAACGTGCCCGGAGCGTTCGGGGTCCGGGTTGGGACCAGGAAAGAGTGCAAGTTCGAAGTCGATAACCCGCTCGAAACGGCGCGGGCGGCGCGGCTCGTACTGCACACCTGGTCGGCTGCGCACGGCGAAGAACTCGGGATCAACGGAAGAAAGCTGACGGACCGTGTCGGGCTGGTGCATAACTACAGCTTCGATACGGTTCCCGTTCCGGTGAGCCTCTTGAAGCACGGCACAAACACGTTTTACATCTTCTCGACGACGAAGGAACACGCGGCCGAAGTGAACTGGCCCGGACCCGCGCTGCTGGTCGAATACGGAGCCGCGGCAGCCAAAGCTGTGAGCGACTGGGTGGAGCCGAAGCTGGACGGCAGGACTCTCGTTACCGTCCAGGCGGCGGGACACGAACGCATCGACGCAATCGCCGAGGCGCAGCTTTCCATCGTCAAGAAGCCCCGCTCTCTGCGCGTGGTGGACGCCGAGACGGGATCGGACGTGCCGTTCCAATTCGACGCGCCCCGCAGCCTCACGATCCTGATGAAGGGCGTGACACCCCCGGGCTTCGCGCGGCGGTTCCACGTCTATTTCGGGCAGGCCGCGCTTGCAGCCAGGAACGATCTGCTCGTGCGCGTGAGCAGCGATGTGGATTACGAAGGCCAGAAGAGTATCCGGATCACCACTCCGGCCGCGACCTACACGTATCACAAAGAAGGCGCGGGATTCGCCAGCATCGCGGACGCGCAAGGGAATGAGTGGATCGGCTACAAGCCGGGCGGCAAGGCAGCAGGCGAGTACCGGGGCATCCCGAATGCCGGCGAGTTTGCACACCCGGGCTACACGGGAAAGACCGGCTCAGTAACTCGTATCATCGCGCAGGGGCCGCTGAAGGTGACCCTTGAATCTGTGCGCGCGGATGGGCGGCAGGCGGCGCGCTGGGACGTCTTCCCGTCGCACGCCCGCATGACGATGCTTAAGTCCGATAAACCCTACTGGTTCCTCTACGAAGGGACGCCCGGCGGCAAACTCGACGTCGAACGGGGCTTTCAGGTGACCTCGGACGGCACACACCGGTCACTGGCGGAGCGCTGGAGCGGCGACATGCCGGGAGCGGAGTGGCTTTACTTCGGCGCGCCGGAGGCGAAGCAGGTGCTGTACGTGGTGAACCACCAGGACGATACGGCGCCTGACCAGTACTGGCCGATGGACGGCAGCATGACCGTGTTCGGATTCGGCCGCGAGTACACCTGCTGCGGCAGATACCTGGAGAGTGCGCCGGCCCGATTTACCATCGGTTTCGCGCCGAACGCGGGGTTCAACGCTGTCGCGCGGGTGATCGAATCTTCGTGGCGCGACATGCAGGTCGAGGTTGGGCCGGTGGAGAAGCGGCGATAGTTCTGCCCGAGTAGCGCTAATTCCGGAACTCGATCAGTTCGATTGGCGCGCCGTTATCCTCGAACATCGCCGCGCGGACTCCGCCTGACGGCGACGTGATCGCGGCTTCGATGCCGAAATCAGCGAGAGCGGCCTCCAGGTCGTCAACTTCGAATGCCACGTGCGGAACGGTTCGGATCAATTCGGAGACCGGGCTGTCCGGCTCGAAACGCATCCACTCGATGCCGTATGGGCTGGTTTCGAATCCCTGGACAAAGAGCTTGTACGCAGCGATGTACCGCTCGCCCGCGTGCGACATGGAAGTCGGGATGCCGAGGTGGTGAAACCGCCAACCGAGGCGACTGATGGCTGCGGGAGGCTCGTGATCCTGACGCATGTTGAATGAATCGTACCGCGTGAGCCGGCCTGAGGGCAGGCGCGCCGCCGATCACGGCATGCCTGGCCGGAGGCTGATTACGGACGTGCGCCGTTGCTGGTGGCGCGGCCGGGGTCAGGGGTCGCACGCGGTTTTACGATTCTGAGTGCGCCGAGGATGAGCCCGTTGTCCTTCAGGGTGTTGCCGCTCACCCCTTCGTATGCGCGCGGCGTCTTCAGCCGGACGGAGGCGATCCGTTTACCGAGGCGCGGGTTGGCCCACTCGTACGCGTAATAGGTGCGGCCGTCCGCGAGTTTCACCGGGTCGCCGCGGTAACAGTAGCGATCGGCGCCGGGCTCCAGGACGTGGGTCTTGTAGCGAATCGGCACGGTCTCGACGAAGCCGTCTTCGTACTCCACTTCATACCAGCCGAGAATGTCGGCCGTATCGTCGAAGTTGTAGATCCACTTGTATGCCTGCATGCTGCCGGCACGCTTTAGGGCGCTGTGGACGAAGATGATGCTGCTGGGATCATCCTTGATGGCGATGGGGTCAGACGCGCCGCCCGGCATGCGTACGGTGATGGGCGAAGCGAGCGGGATTTCCGTGACGGGATCGTGCTCGCTCGCGGGCGCAACGCCGCTGAACGCCCGGCGGATGGACGGCATGCGCTCCTGAAGCGTGCTCATGAGCGCGGCGTCTTCCGGCCATTTGGTGGACCAGAGCATACTCGCCGTGCCGGCGAAGTGCCACAGGAGATCCTTGCCGAAATTGGCCTCGGTGGTAGCCGCCCAGGAAGAGGGCGCGCCGCCGATGATGCTCTTGCGTTCGCTGCGGCGTCCGTAATTCTGAATTTCCGGGGTCATGTTGCCATAGATCTGCTGGAAACCCCATTTTTCCAGGAGAAGATCATTCTTTTCACCCTGGCGCGGCGCGTATTTCTCGTCCCAGAACCAGTTGAACATCAGGATGTCTTTAGGGAGCGCCTTGGCCTGCTCGGGCCGGATCGCACCTGGAGTGATGTACTTACCGTCCGAGCCCTCTTTCTCCTGCACGTCGTCGCCGCGCAGGGGTTCAATCAGGTGATCACCCCACATCGCCATGGTGATGCCGCGCTTCTTGAGGTAATCGTATGTCTTGCGCACATCCTCAATGAACACGTCACGGTAGTTGCGCTTCTGGCATCGCGGGCAGACGCCCCAGTGCATCCGCCACTCGTCCTTCCCAACATGCATCATGCGCGGCTTGGTTGATTGGATGACCTCGTCCATTACATCGAACAGCAGATCGTAGCTCGCCTGGAGCGACGGGCAGTAGGTATCCGGCCACTCGACATTGGTGATTTCGGCGAGTTCGCGGTGCCGGGCAAGTAGATAGTAGCTGTGGGACATCGAGGGCACTTCGGGGATGAACTCGATGTGGTTCTGGTCACAGAACTTGACGAGGCCTTCGAGATCGCTTTTCTCGATGATGCCGAAATCGGCCGTATCGTGGTGCGCGGAGTTCTGGCCCTCCTCACCGCGCCCGCGGGGACGGTCACGTCGCGAGGATACGAGGTCGCGGGCGAACTCCAGCCATCCAGCGTTGACCTCGGGATGGCGATCGAAGCGCATGCCGGCGTTAATCTCGACAACGACCTTGTTGAACTTGTACAAGGCCATGAAATCCCGGACGAAGCGTTTGAAAAACGCGATGTTTTCGTGGCCGGGCAGGTAGAGCTTGATACCGCGGAATTGCTTATACGGCCAATCGCGGATGCGGACCGGCGGAACACGCGAGCCGCGCTCGGATTCGATCAACTGCCGGAGAGACTGAACGCCCCAGAACGCGCCCGCGGCGTCATGGCCCTCGATAATGACGCGATCGGCCGAGACGTCGAGCAGGTAGGCTTCGGGCTGCTTGGGCGCACCCTGACCTATACGAACTACGATGGCGCGCTGGCCGGGCTTCAACGCCGCGGGCGCGACGGCGCGCAGGGCGAGCCCGTAGCGATCCGAGAGATCGGCCTGGAGTAATTGCGTCTCGGCGGGACCGGCGGCGATGACGACGTCCTGGTCCAGCGCGAACGCGCTTCGTGTTGACGAGGTCTCCCGAGGTTCCGGAAACACGCCGGCTCCGAGCGCGGCCGTCCATGCAAGCAGACAAACAGCTAATCGCATCTTGGGCTATGTTAGGCCGGATTCCCACCTGGGGTATCCAGAGTATCCAATAAGCTGGACGAGAATTGCAGCATGCCCTCACGCAACACCAAGTGGATGCCATGCGGGGGCAATTCGGGCGCTTCAAACGTAGCTGGGCTGCCTATTGCCGCCGGATCAAACACTACGAGATCGGCTATACAGCCCGGGCGAATGCGCCCGCGATCGGCCAGGCCGAAGCGCGTTGCGGGTGCGGACGTGATCTTGCGGACGGCTTCGGGAAGCGACATCCAGCCACGTTCGCGGACGATGTCGCCGAGCAAGTGAGGAAACGTGCCGGCAAGGCGCGGATGAGGACGACCGGAGACGTAAAAGCCGTCGCTGATCACGATTGAGAGCGGGTGCGTGAGGGTCTCGCGAAGGTTCGCTTCGCTCTGGTTGAATTCGAGGACATTGACCGCGCCGCCTTCTTCGAGCAGCAGGTCGAGAACGGTATCGGCCGGCGGGCATGCACGCTCGCGGGCAATCTCCTCAATGCTCCGGCCTACGTTGCGACCGCTTGCGGCGGCGCTCACGAAAATGTCGGCCCACGTTTGCGCCAGCAACTCCTCGGTTTCGCGAGCGATGCGGACGCGTTCGGGGCCGCGGAGACGTTCGAGCAAGGCATCGGTTCCACCGTCGAGGACCCACTGGGGCAGGAAGAGGGTAAGCACGGTGCTTCCTGCGAGGTAGGGATAACAGTCGAAGCCGATATCGATTCCGGCCTTTTCAATATGGTCGAGAGCGATTCGCTGGAGCTTCCAGAAGCGCTGTCCAACGGCCTGAAGATGCGAGATCTGGAGCCGGCACCCGGCCTGGCGCGCGAGGGCGATCTGCTCGTCCACAGCCTCGACCAGACGTCCGGAGTAGTCCCGCATATGGGTCGCATACAGCTTGCCTCGCCGTCCTACGACGCAACTGAGGCGCGCAAGTTCCGCGGCGGGCGCGCTCGAGCCGGGCGCGTACATTAAACCGGTGGAGAAGCCGACGGCTCCGGCGGAGAGGGCGTCGTCGAGCAGGCCCTCCATGCGGTCGAGTTCCCGCGCGGAGAGTGGTCCCTGGCGGTTTCCCGCGACCGCGACGCGTAGCGTGCCGTGGCCGACAAGGCTGAAGATGCGGGTGTTTGAGACGGCGGCGCTGTTCAGGTACTCACGGGCGCTGCCCCACCCCCAATCGCCTTGACCGTACAGAATTCCGTTCGCGAATTCATGGAGGGGGGCGCGCGGCGCGATTGCGGGAAAGGCTGAGAAGCCGCAGTTGCCTACGACTTCAGCGGTCACACCCTGACGCACTTTCTCTAGCGGACGGCGGAGCGCGGCGAGGTCGGAGTGGCTGTGCGCATCGATGAAGCCCGGAGCAACGGCAAGGCCCCGGCAATCGAGAACGGGGCCGTCGCAGGCTGCGACGAAGCGCCCGTCCTGAATGCAGACGTCCTCGCGCCGCGGCGAGGCGCCGGTGCCGTCGATGAGCAGACAGTTCCTGAGTCGCATCACACTGGCAAAGGGTAACCGAGCAGTGCCGATATGGACGCGGCGCACTGCTTTACCTGCTCGCCGACCGCGCCGACGTTTTCCGCCGTGATCTGGGAGGTGGTCCCGGAACTGCTAACCGCGGCGATCACGTTGCCGTGGTCATCGAAGATCGGACAGCCGACACAACGATACCCGAGCTCGTCTTCTTCGTCGTCGATAGCGTATCCAAGCTTGCGGATGCGGGCAAGCTCATCCTTCAGCTTTTTGAATGACGCGACCGTGTTGTCATTGTGCCTCGGGAGGCCGTGCTCCCGGACGATGGCGTCCACGTCAGACTCAGGCAGCCACGCCATCAGCGCCTTGCCCACTCCCGTGCAGTGCATGTGCATGCGCTTCCCGAGCCAGGTTGCGAGCTTATAGACGCCGGCTGGCTCGACTTTTTCAATGAGCACACCTTCCCTGCGCTCGAGAATAGCGAGATGGACGGTGAGGCGAGTGCGGCTCATGAGAGCCCGCAGAAACGGCACGGCCTTCTCTCGCAAATCGATGCCGCTCAGCGCCTCGTTTGCGACGCTGAAGAGCTTGTATCCAAACAGGTAACGATTTGTTTTCTCGTTGCGGTGGAGATAGCCGCGGCGTTCCAGCGTCAGCAGCAGGCAGTGCACGGAACTCTTCGGCAGATTCAGCCTGCGAGCCAGGTCGGGAAGGCTTAACCCCGAACGGGAGTTAGCCAACATCTCAAGGGTGCTCAGCGCCCTATCCAAGGCCGGGACAGAGGGCGTTTTAAGTTCTTTAACCATCGAGAAATCATCCGGAATGCTGGACAGCGACCCGCTAGCGTATCACATCGCCACGTGATCATCGACTCCCGGGATTCTAAAATTGGGATTCAATGCGCACCGAGTCCCTTTTGACCGCGAACCTGGAGCGGTATCGCGAGGCATGCGAAGTTATCCCCGGCGGGGTGAACACATCCTTGAGGCGCTTCGCGCCGACGCTCGTTTTCCGGCACGCATCAGGCGCCGTCCTGGTGGATGAAGATGGCAAGGAGTACATCGATTACCAGGCCGCATTCGGCCCCATCGTGCTCGGTCACAACCATCCCGAAGTGACGGCGCGGGTAGCCAGGACGTTCGACCAGATCGATCTGATCGGAGCGGGAACCACAACGCTCGAAACGGAACTGGCGCGCAAGGTCTGCAAGTACGTTCCGTCCGCTGACAAGGTGCTGTTTACGAACAGCGGCTCGGAGGCGACCTACTCGGCGATCCGGTTGGCCCGGGGAGCGACCGGGCGTAAAAGGATCATCAAGTTCCAGGGCTGCTATCACGGCTGGCATGACTCGGTCCTGATGAACCTGATCAGTGCGCCTGAGAAGTTGGGAACGCGCGATGTGCTCTCGGCAGGCAGCCTCCCCGAGGTGACGGACCTCACTCTCATCTGTCCCTTCAACAACCTGGACGCGGTGGAGGACACCATCCGGAAACACCCGGGCGAGATCGCGGCGATCATTCTGGAGCCGATCCCGCACAACATCGGGTGCGTGCTCCCGAAGCCGGGCTTCCTGGAAGGGCTGCGCGAACTGACCAAGTTGCACGGCATCGTGCTGATCTTCGACGAAGTGATCACCGGGTTCCGGCATGACCTCGGCGGCTGCCAGAAACTGTTCGGGGTGACGCCGGATTTAACGACACTCGGCAAGGCGATGGCGAACGGCTGGCCGATGGCGGCCGTCTGCGGGCGCCGCGACCTGATGGACATGTACAACACGTACCCGGGCGGCACGGTTTTCTTCGCGGGCACGTACAACGCCCACCCGGCATCGGTAGCTGGTGCACTCGCGACGATCGAGGTGCTGGAACGGCCCGAGTCCCACGAGCACCTCCGCGGCCTTGGACAGCGCATGCGCACCGGCCTTGAAGGAATCGTGAACCGGCTGGGCCTGAAGGCGACCGTCGCGGGTTTCGGCTCGGTGTTCCTGACCTACTTTATGGAAGGGCCGATCGAGAGCTACACGGACCTGCTGCGGAATGACGTGGATACCTTCGTGAATTACCGGAAAGCCATGATCGACCGCGGTTTCTTCAAGCTGCCGATGAATCTCAAGCGCAACCACATCTCGCTGAGCCACACGCAGGCCGACGTGGACCGGACGCTCGACGCGGCTGAAACGGTCCTGCGCGGGATGCGACGCTAGACGATAAGCGGCACACTGAAACGTGCGGTACTTCCTGGTCCTGATCGCAGTCAACCTGATGTGGGCGTTCCAGTTCTCCGGGGCGAAGATCGCCACGGAGAACCTGGGACCGCTGACCGTCACGGTTCTGCCAGTCATCTTGTCCGCCCTATTGCTCGCGCCCTTCATCCTGATGAAACGCAAGCGGCGCGAAGGCCCGCGCCCATCGGTTTGGCGGCTGGCGCTGGAGTGCGCCGTGCTCGGCGTCTTCGGCAGCCTGTTCTCTCAGCTCGGCCTGACGTGGGGCGTGCAGCGTTCGCTGGCATCGAACGCGGCGGTGCTGAGCTTGACCATACCGGTGTTGACTGCCGCGCTGGCGGCGATGATGCTCGGCGAAAAGATGACGAGAGTGCGTTGGATCTCGTTCGGTCTGGCGATCGCGGGCGTGCTGATAGTTTCCGATATCGACTGGGGCTCGGTCGAGCTGGTCGGAGGTGGCTATCTCGTCGGCAACCTCCTGGTGTTTGCGAGCTGCGTGGGGAGCGCCTTTTACAACACGTTCAGCAAACGGCTGCTGCAATGGCTGGATCCGGTCGAGGTGCTGGTCTACAGCTTCATCGCTACCTCCGCGGTGCTGCTGCCGGTGGCCTTGGCGCGGGAGCCTGATTCGTTCGGCAAAGTGTTCTCGCTGGGGTGGCCCGTGTGGGCGAGCCTGCTCACGATCGCGCTGCTCAGCCTGGCACTCTCGATGGTTCTGTTCCTGTGGGTAATCGATAAGATCGACGTGACGCAGGCGTCGCTGTCGATTTACCTGCTGCCCGTTTTCGGAGTCATGATCTCGTCGTTTACGCTGCGCGAAGCGGTCACGTGGGAACTCGTGGCCGGCGGAGTGATGGTTGTTGTGAGCACCTTCCTGGTGACGATTTATGAAGAGCGCAAGAAAGCGGCGCGCGCCGCGACCGCCTGATAGCGTAAAGCCTGCTAGAATCCCTGCCGGAGTAGTGGGCATGGGGCTGATGGGCACGAGCATCGTCGCGTGCCTGCTTGCTGCCGG
>DATMXS010000219.1:0-5221 GCA_035561355.1 Bryobacteraceae bacterium
AAGTAGATCCCGCGGACGAGTCCTTCGATGGTGGCGGCATCCGGCATGCTACCGCCGGCGGGACGGAACATGAGGCGCATCGGCACGGACTCGGGTCCGTTCACCGGCGGCTGGAGGTATGGCCGGCATAGGAGGATCCCGCCGTGCGTCTCGAAAAAAGATATGCGCCGCTGCCTCAGGCCATCGCTGGCGGGAAACGCGCCTGAACCGGGAGGATCCACTTCCCAGACCAGGCCGAGCGGGTGAATGCCTCTCTCGCGCAGTTTTTCCGCAGACGCGGACCAAGTGTATTCCAAGAGTTTGCCGCCGGTCCCGGTGTTGCGGCGGCCGCTCTCGACGGCGAGATAGACGAGAAATACGGCCGGGGGGCGATGCAACAGGTGCGTAGTCGCGATGGCCGCGGTCGCGCCGCCACGCCGTGCCCGGAATGCCAGGCCCGCGCCGGACGCTACGCTGTCCAGGATGACTCTCGGGGGTTCGCGCTCCTCCGGAGGAAATGAGTGCTCGTAGATGTCCCACCATTCCGGGTCCCGAGAGAGTTCGGCGATTCCGGCAGACTCGAACTGGATGTCGTCAGCCTGTTGCACTCAGGTTGATCGTACACCAGGGGTGAGCGACTGGCCACCGCCCGGTGCCGGAAGTACTCCCTGACCGCGAATGCGCCTGTCAACGCAAAATAGAAAGTTCCTATTCTCTGCAAAGTAGAAAGTTCCGGTTTCAGCCCTGCGGAGGGAGCCCGGAGGGCGACCGGAGCGGGGCTGAAACCGCTGCCCCAGCGTGCTCCCGGTAGGCCTTCCAAGCGGCAGTGCTCTCGACCTGGAAACCATCCATCCACCGGCTCTGCCCCGGCTTGGGCACGAACCGTTTCCGTGGCGGCTTCGCCGCTGGCTCGGTCTCCGGCTGCCGCTCGCTGCAGGCCTCCAGCGGTACCGCCGCGCCATTGATCCGCGCCACCATCATGCCGTCCAAGCGTTCCTCAATCCGCACCGAGGAGCCCCGCAGTCCCGGCCGCGCCGCCACCTTCGGAATCTGCCACTTCTGCCCGTTCCACTGCACCGTGCAGTCGTTCAACACCTTCCGCCGCTCCACCACCGCCGCGAGCTGGCCAGATCCTGCTGCGCCCCGATCGGCCGGTGTGCGTCGATTGGATTTGCGGCCGGCTTCGTGAACCGGCTATTCCATTCGGGCAGAAACACGGTCTCGAGATATTCGTTGGCCTGCTCGAGCGTGCATGCCTTGGCCAGGCGCAGCCCCTTCACCAGCCGGTTCTGCAGCGTCCCGAAACAACGTTCCACCCGTCCCTTGGCCTGCGACGAATGCGCCGCGATCCACTGAATGCCCAACTCGCGCAGCGCCCTGCCCATCTGTGTCTCCGTCTTCGGCCCCGGCTCCTCGTCCCGCCAGCCTGGCGCCAGCGTGGGTTGAAAGATGCTCGCCCGATCCGTGTACAACGCCTGCGGCCGGCCGTACTGCGCCAGATACGCCCACAGCACGCGCATGTGCTGTTCAGTTGAGTCGTCCGGGACGAAGCACGCAAACAACGTGCTGGTTGCATCATCGATCCCCGCGATCAGGTACATCTTCGCCGGGCCGCGCTCTTCGAGCCAGGCATGCACGCTCGTGTCCCACTGCAGCATCTCGCCGCGGCAGCTGCGCCGTGGACGCCACACGTGTACGCTCTCGAGCTTTCGTGGCTTCGCGTTCCACAGGCCGGCCGTCATCAGTAACTGCCGCAGCGTCTCGCGGCTCATCTCGATGCCGTGCTTGTCCTTCAGGTACTCGCCGGCCAGCGTCGGGCCAAAGTCGCTGTAGTGCGTCCGCACCAGGCTGACCGCCCGCCTCGCCATTCGCGCCGCCAGCCGCCGGTTCGACTTCCGGCCCCGAAGCCCGTGCACGACCGCCCGGTCCCCCTGCGCCCGATACCGCTTGAGCAGTTTGCGGAATCCTCGCTCGCTCATGCCCAACTGCAGCGCCGCCTCGCGCTGCGTCACGTACCCCTGCCCGACCTCATGCAACACCTTGAGCCGGTCCCGCTCTCGTTGTCCCAACTCCAACTGCTCCTGTTCCTGTGCCAACCTCTATTGGCACCATTCGGAATAGGAACTTTCTACTTTGCTCCTTTAGGAACTTCTCACATTGCTGCGACATGACCGCGAATGCGCCACGCGCGATGGGCCACGGCCAGTTACACTGATAGGACAACCATGTCTCCAAGCGGTACACTGCCTTTCCATGAAGTCGTTGAAGCGGAAGGGCACCTCATTGATTCGCAGTTGATGGAACAGATCTTCGACACCGTCGTTGAGTACGGCGGCCGTTTCGAAGTGGATCAGTTCCGCATCGGAAAAACGAACAGCGATCCGTCCTATCTGCGCCTGAAACTCGATGCGCCGTCGCACGAGCAGATGCAGAAGATGCTCCAGCAGTTGCTCGGCTTCGGGTGCTCGCCGGTAGATGCCGGGGACGCGGTGCTCTTTACAGTCGAGCGCGACCGTTGTGCGCCTGATGACTTTTACTCCACGACGAATCACCGCACGCTCGTCCGGCTGGATCAGCGCTGGACGGAGGTGCAGAGCCAGCGCATGGACGCGCTCGTCGTAGTGGATGACAACGGCGCGCACTGCCGCCGGCTGCGCGATATCAAAGCCGGTGATCGCGTTGTCGTCGGCATGCGCGGCATCCGCGTGGTTCCCGAGGCGAAGGAGCGCGACCGGTTGGCCTTCGCGTTCATGTCGAACGGAGTGTCGTCCGAGCGCCGTGTGGAGACCGCAGTTCGCCAGACTGCCGCGTTGATGCGCCAGGTTCGGGAGCAAGGCAAGAAGATCGTGATCGTCGCGGGCCCCGTCGTCGTGCACACAGGCGGCGGCACCGGCCTTGCGTCGCTGATCCGGTCAGGATGGGTGGATGCGCTTCTCAGCGGAAACGCACTCGGCGTGCACGATGTGGAAGCCGCCCTCCTCGGCACGTCCCTCGGCCTGCGCCTCACCGATGGGCGCCAGGATGAGCACGGTCACCGCAACCACATGCGGGCGATCAATGCGATTTACAAAGCCGGCAATATCGAGCGTGCCGTGGAGACGGGTACGCTGACGAAGGGCATTCTGTACGAATGCGTGAAGGCGGGCGTGCCTTTCGTGCTGGCCGGCAGCCTGCGCGACGATGGGCCTCTGCCGGACACCATCACGGATATGAACATCGCCCAGGACGCGTACGCGGAGCAGATTCGTGGCGCAGGGCTTATCATCGCGCTCGGCTCCATGCTGCACGCCATCGCGACAGGCAATATGACGCCCGGCTGGGTGAAGATCGTCTGTGTGGACATCAATCCTGCGGTCGCAACCAAGGTGAGCGATCGCGGCACGGGCCAGGCTGTCGGCGTGGTTGCGGATGTGGGGCTCTTCCTGGATCTGCTCGCGAAATCGATGCTGAATGCCTCGGCGGCGAGCGCCGAACGAAACACATGAGCAAGCTTGGTTATACCGACGAACACGCACGCGCCGGAATCGACGCGCCGCTGCCCGAGATCGAAACGTTTCCGAACCAGTTTCCCGGGTACGAGATCGAGATCACCAACCCGGAATTCACCTCCGTATGCCCCAAGACGGGCCTGCCCGATTTCGGGAAGATCACCATCCGGTACGTGCCGGACGAACGCTGCGCCGAACTGAAGGCATTGAAGTTGTATATGCTTGCATACCGGGGAGTCGGCATTTTCCAGGAGAACGCGGTGAACCGAATCCTGAAGGACTTCGTCGCTGCCTGCCAACCCATCTCGGCCACCGTTGTTGGCGAGTTTACGCCTAGAGGCGGTGTCTACTCGAAGATCACCGCTTCCTGGAGCAAGCAGGGTGCCCGCTGATCAGGAGCTCAAGACCGAGGAGCTAACGGCGCTGCTGCGCGAGGTGCGGCATCGCGTCCGCTCGCAGTATGCTTCGGCTTCGGCCGCGGGCCTTGCCCTCCCGGACCTCATGCCGGTTCTGCACGCGCGCGACGCGGCGCTTGCGAAAGTCGCCGCGATCGGGTCCGTCAACCCGCGTCCGCCGGGAGTACTGAACGGCGTCATTCAGGCTGTTAAGCGCACCATCTCCCGTGCCCTCGACTGGCACGTGCGTGACCAGGTGGAGTTCAATCGGGGCGTGATCATGGCACTCGAAGCCGTGATGGAAGCGCTGAATGAGAATAACCGTGCGCTGACTGAATTGGCTTCGCGCGCCGCCACGGCGCAGAATGCGGCCGGCACGGCGCGTGACGCTGCGGCAGCGGCAACGCGTGCATCGGATGACGCGATCGCGCATTGGGTTCAATGGCGTGCCGCGTGGGAGCATAACCTCGACCGGATCGAGAAAGAGTTTTTGCGCAGCGTCGCCGAGTTGCAGGCCGCCTTCCAATACGAAGTCAAGCTCCACCATTTGAACTACGGCCTGTCGCTCGAGAAGGCAATCCACGAAATGCAGCGCTCGTTCTGGGCGGACATGGAGCGCGCGCGAGATGAAATGGGGCGCTTGATCCACAGCGAGCTGCGCCTCGTCCGTCAACGGCTCGCGGCCGGTCTGCCTGCCGCCGGCGCGGAGCTTGCAGGGGTGATCCCGCAGGCGCCATCGGCGGCGCTGGGCTATGACGTCGCTGCCCACGCCGAACGCTTTCGTGGCTCGGAGGAATACGTCCGAGAGAAGCAGCGTCGGTACGTCGGACTCTTTCAGGACGCATCGGATGTGCTCGATATCGGCTGCGGCCGGGGCGAGTTCCTGGAATTGATGCGCGAGGCCGGAGTGAAGGCTCGCGGAATCGACCTCAGCGCCGAATCCGTCGCGCTCTGCCGCGAGCGCGGCTTCGAGGCAGAGGCGGCCGACCTGTTCCCGTATCTCGCAGCCCTTCCGGACGAGTCGCTCGGAGGAGTCTTCTCAGCTCAGGTTGTGGAACACATCGCGCCCTTGCGCGTCCCTGAGATGATTCGCCTGATCGCGGCGAAACTGGTGCGCGGCGGGCGTGTAGTCGTAGAGACTCCGAATCCGGAGTGCCTGGCCATATTCGCCACGCACTTTTATCTGGACCCGACGCATCAGCAGCCGGTGCCCTCCGCCCTGCTTCGGTTCTATATGGAGGAGGCCGGTCTGACGGAAATCCGCGTGGAGGCTCTCACGTCGGCCGTTGAGATGATGCCGTCCCTCGCCGAACTGCCTGGGGGATTCCGCACCGCATTCTTCGGCGGCCTGGATTACTT
>DATMXS010000220.1:0-27409 GCA_035561355.1 Bryobacteraceae bacterium
GTACCGGGGCTCATGGTGCGCGTGATCTCACCTGCCTGCAACCCTCGCACGAGGTGCCACGCTCTTCGGAGTTCCTTCTGGAGCCCTAACAACCTGCTCCTGTTGAAGCTGCGATCCGGCTTGGAGCGTGGCATCGTGGCGGGGCACGGTCCCCACGTCCCAAGTGAGGAGAACCACAACCGCCACTGGGCCGACGAGAGCGGGGAGCGCAAGATCCAACAGCAAGCGCGCAGCCGCTAACCATGACGAACCGCAGATCAGGGCAACCGAGCCGAGTTGTCCCTCGACATACTGCTCCATAAGCACCTTGAGCCTGAGGGGATCGGCCCTGAGTATCGGCCGCGAATTGTGCAGCGTATCAGCAATGCGATCCTTAAGGTTGACGTTACCTGCGTAATCGTTGAGGAACGTGGCGATACGATACTTCAGGTTCTCCTCCCACGCGAAGAAGTCCATCGTCGCACAGATCGCGAACTTGACTAGTAAGTATCCGATGCCGAGATAGAGAAAACGTATGAGCCACACCTGATCTGTGATAGACAGCGATATGCCAAGCGCCGAGACCTGGGTGGGCAACAAGCCCGCAACGCGAATCCCGATGCTCACGGCACCGACGCTCAACAACGTGGCTCTATTCCTTCGGCAGGACACACCGAGCGGGTCCGAGACAATCGCCAAGAACGGGTTTGCATCGACGGTGGTGGGAAAGTCGGGTGTTGGTCGCACTATCACGTTGATGCTCCCCCGTTCATCATGCCGCCCAATCTGCACAAAGCACTTCAGCCTGCTCCAGCACCGTTTGCGTTGCCCGCTCCTGCTTGTCCGGGGGATAGCCGTACTTGCGCAAGATGCGCTTCACCATAACCCGGATCTTTGCGCGCACTGATTCCTTGATGGTCCAGTCGAACTCGCCGCGCTTCTGCCCATGTGTACTGCGAAGTTCAGCCGAGAAGGATACAACAGTCCGAAGCACAATGCTCACCGACGCACAGCCTGCCTTATGTGCTGAAGCGGCCTTCCGCCAGCGCCGAAGAAGCACGCCGGGGCATTATCTCGGCGGTGACGTGCGTCGGCAACATCATCTTGCACCAAAAACGAAAGGCGTCGAGGAGAAAGTCCAGGGTGCGACTCAAGCCCGCCGAGCGCGGCTTCGAGGAGTTCGTGGCTGAGTTGGGAGTTGCGGAGCGTAGGAGAGATTATGCCTGAAAGGTGGCCGATGGCATAGAGTACGTAGTCACACATCGAAGCCGCCCTTCGTCGGGGACGCGCGTGTTAGCGTCTGAGCATTCCGCAACACTCGAAGTACCGTTTCCCCTTGCCGCAGGGACAAGGATCATCAAGTCGTTGGGGCGGTTCAACCGTACGAGTGTAACGTAGGAGCCTTGGCCGCTAAACGCACACCGGGCGTCTGGTGGGACCCCAACGTGAAGTGGTCCGTGGCTCGGACTGAGAAGGGCAAACTCGCGGTTAATGTGCTTCTGCCATGAGGGCTGTTGCGGACGTACCTACATCTGCATTCCCTTGACGAACATCTCCACCCGCCGTCAACACCGAAATGCGGACGCTCAGCGGCGCGCGCAGTTATGGTGGGTTCCGTCTGCCGGAGCTACTTAGGTGCGATTGAAGAACGCGTCCGCAAGGGACATAGTCGAACAGTCGGTCGCGAGGGGCGGACTGGGACTCAAAACCGCAGCCGACAGGCCTCGCTCTGCACCGACAAAGCCGACATTGGTCACGGCGAACCGACGGTTCTGTTACCGATAACTTCCGATTCCGTCAACTTCCGAGATTTCAACAAAGCACTTCTTGAGCGCCGGTTCGGGCAATTTCGGAGTCCCAGCAAATCCGGAGGTACGCCGGCCCTTGGTGGTAGGCATCTCGGCAGGTGGCCGTGTCGGGTCTTGCGGTGGATGACTCGGTTCGCAGTAGAGGACCACTTGTGCCCGGAACCTGACAAACCCGACACCACGCCGGCTCCGGCTCGCTTTGCCCCGCCGCCTCTTAATCCACGTGGATTCGTACCGTTTGAGAGTTAGTTTGATTGCCGGCGTCGTCTACCGCTCTTGCTTTCAATTCATAGGTGCCCCGGCTGATGCCGGACCAGATCAGCGCGTATGACGTCATGTCCTGCTTTCGGACCGTGTCCTCGCCGATCTTGATGCCGTTGCTGAAGAACTCGACTTTCTTCAGCTTACGGTCGAGTTGTGCGGCGCGAATGGTGATGGCCACCGTCCCCGGCGCCTTCACGACCGCTCCGGAGTGAGGCGTGATGATACTGATTGCCGGAGCGATACCGCCCGGTGTATCGAGCGTGCGCGCGATTTTCTGCCGCAACTCCGGCGTCAGGCGCGCGGGAGGGCCATCTAGGCTGCGCCCCATGTGGTTCAGCATGTTTCGCAGCAGGCGTTCGGCTTGGGGCGACTTCCCGAGGTTGTCGCGTACAGCGAGAGTGTTGATCAGGAAGCGCCCGCCGCCTAATGCGTATTCCGCGACGAGCAGCCCGGAGTAGTAGACTCCCGTCTCATTCTGAAAGGATGAGGTCGAAAACGCGCCGGCGATGGCAGCATCCGGCGCGCTCGCCTTCACCAGGATCGGCTGGTGGGCCAGAAGCAGTTCACGGTAATACGGATACTCCACAACTCCGCCACGCTGGAGCCCTTCGAAAACGGGGTGGGTCTTGATCCACTCGTCTTTCGTGAGGAGCCAGTTGAATGGTCGAAGAATGGCTCCTTTGTGCTCGAGCGGCAGCCACCGTGCGGGCTCCTTGCCTTCGCGGAACACTTTCTCCGAGAGAAACACGACGGAGGCGCCTTGGGCCACGCGCTCCAGCAGCGCTTCAAAGGCCGCGCGTCCACCAGGAGCAGGGGTGTTTTCCGAGGCCAGGATAAGCTCGCGGCCGGCGCGACCCGCCCCATCAAATCGGCGCCACCTGATTTCGTTCCGGCTCAGCCAGTCCTCGAGTTTCGCATCGGTCCCCCACAGCACCACCTCGTGGGTTACCGCGGGCAGTTTTGCCCGGTCGAACACGAACAGCTCCGTATTGCCGCCGGGAATCGCCGGTCCGCCCAACAACTGCGCCGAGAAGCTGTACCGACCACCGCCGCCAGTCATCTTAACGTCTTCGCCCAGCACCGGCTGGGCCAACGGGGCTTCGCCACTCGCGATCCGGACCGCAACCTGTTTCCGATAAACGACGGCTCCGGCCGCGTCGCGAACCTCGAGTAACACGGTGTGCTCGCCCGCCGGGAGAGCGCCCGCATTGGCAAGCACCGCCTCAAGCCGAACCGTATCGCCCGTATAGCAACTCAGCGGTTCGGCGAACAGGCTGAAGCGCGCGGAGGCGAGCGCGTCGTGCAGGGCTTCCTCCATGCCCGGTTTCGTTTCTCCGTACATAGTGACGATGCCTTGCGCCAGCATCGGCCTCTCGCTCAGGCTCACGTTGCTGAAGCCCGCAATTTTTGGATTGGCGCGCAGGGCGTTGATCAACTCCAGCCGGGTCCGGGCCGAGCGCGACAGACTCTGGGTAAAGAAGGTCTTGCTGTCGCCGAAGGTGTCTGCGAGTCCGTACAGCTTCCAATCGGCGAGGAACTCATCGAGCATGCGCCGTGTGAACTGCGCCGGTTCCAGGTGCGTTGCACCGCGCTCCTCGTAAGATTCCCAAAGTGCGGGCAGATCGATACCGCTTCCGGTGCCGAACTCGGACACCAGTATGGGATTTCGCGACGAGTGTCCGAACGTGCGGAAGAGCGCGCGCGATTCGGCGGAAAACGGGATGCCGACATAATGATGGATGTCGCCCATATCTGCCGCGTTCGCGTTCTCGCCCTCCTTCGATGCGGATGTTGCGAGCGCCGTCCTTGCGTCGGGCCTCTCGTTGCCGAGGACGTGCTCCCATTCCTGCGAGTCCGGATTGCTCAACGATCCGATGTGAGGCAGGTTGTCCCATCGCCCGCTGTTGAGAATCACCATGCGCGTAGGGTCGAGCGAGCGGACGAGGGACAATGCGGCAACGCCCTCCTGAAACTGTGGCCAGTCCGCCCGGATCTCGTTCAGCAAGCCCCACGCCACGACTGAAGCGTGATTGCGATCGCGCCGAACGAGCCGGCTGAACGCATCGCGAAGCCGGTCGGCGAGATACGGTGTGGGTGCAGTGCGCGACGCGGCGAAGGACTCCTCATAAATCATCAGACCGATCTCGTCCGCGCGGTCGAGCATGTTGCGCCGCGCGGCGCCCCGGTGCACGCGCACCATGTTGAAGCCGAGTCGCTTGGCCTCCATCAGCCGCCGCTCAAAGAAATCGGGCGATGCGCCGAGGTCGTATGGCAGCCAAAAGCCCAACGCGTCGAAGTTGCTGACCGGCGCGGCTTGCAGCAGGATGCGCTTTCCGTTCAGGCGGAATGCGCCGTTGTCAAAGCGGAAATCGCGGAAGCCGAACCGAACGCTGGCAATATCCTCGGACGCATCCTCTCCGCTGGGGGACAGTTGCACCGAGACGCGGTACAGATTGGGGGCGTCCAGATCCCAGAGCAGCGGATTGGGGATTCGCAGGGAGTCGGTAATCATCGACTCTCCCGGTTTGAGATATACATCGGCGCGCTTTGCCGCGAGCGCCGTGTCGCTCTTGTCGCGCGTCACGCTGAGCGTCAGCCGAGCCGTGACAGGTCGCTCTGACGCGTTCACAAACGTCAACTCGAGCCCTACATCACCCGTGCGGCAGTTCGGCTTCGCGAACACATCGAAAATGCGAGCCTCGGGGACGAGCAGGAGTTCCACCGAATCCTCGATGCCGCCGTGCTGGATGGCCGGCCCTCCCCGGCGCGGCGTCTCATACTTCGTCATGCCGTCGATGCGGCGGTCGTAAAGGGGATCGAGAACTCGGACCGCGAGTTGCTGCGGCGCCCCCGCACGGACCGCTGCGGTGACGTCGAACTCGAATGGCATCTCGCCGCCCTCATCGCCGCCAAGGTACGTACCGTTGAGCCAGACGTCGGCTTTGTAATTCACGGCGCCGAACCGGAGCAGGTAGCGCCCGCCGGGATGTGGATGGGTGGTGGCAGTAAACTCCCGCCAGTACCAGGCGACGCCGTGATAGCCGGGCAGAGCGTCCTGCATCGCCCAAGGCACACGGACGGGCACGGCTTCCGGCCTCGGCCCGCGCCACCACCGCCCGCGCCAACCGGAGTCGTCCGCATCGGCTGCAATGCGCCAATCGCGGCCGTCGAGCGAGATTGCCTGCGATCCGGCCGCGGCAGGGCAGGCAGGTGCGAGCGCTGCCAGGAGGCACGCCGCCGGGAGGAATCGCGTAGCGCCCCAGTTCACGAGAGACTGCCTCCCGCCGGCCGCGGCCAATCGACGGCGTCGTACCATTTGTCGTCGAGCCAGTCCGGGCGCCCCTTGCCGCCGGCCTCGGATTGGAACGGCTGACGGGGGTGGAAATCCCACGGGCCTTGAAACTCGGGGATCCGTAGAATGCGCGCGCACCAGCCGGCGACGGCCACACGACACCAGCTTGACCACGCATCCGGTTGGCGATCAATGCCCGGCCGGCTCACTGCTCCGCCCTCCGGATGGAAGCATTTGAGGTTCGCTTCGAAAGTGCGTTCGAGCGCACTCCGCACGCGCGGGCCGTGGTCGCCGTACCGGTTATAAAGGTTGGCAAGGACGAACACCGAATCCATGTCGAGTCCGTGGTGGCCGAATGAGTCGGGAGAGAACAGGCCGTTCGCTTGCTGCAGGCCGAGCGTAGCTTCGATGGCGCGCTCGTGGTAAGGCGCCTCCTTGCCGAACAGGAAGTAGATGCCGAGCTGGTGCATGCCGCCGGCCATCGATTTCAAAACGTCGCCGGTGCGGTTCAAATCCCAGAACCCAATCGAGCGATCGATCTTCCGGTCGTGCCAGTCGAACCATGCGGAGAGCGCACCCTGAGCCCGGGGGTTGCAGTTGACCTTCCATTCGAACGCGAGCGCGAAGGCGGTATCCATGTCCACATTGCCGACCGCCCACGGATTCGTCCAATCCTGCGTCTCGAGCCAGAGCGCCATAGCCGGCGCCGACATCAGGGCATCGAGGAATTGAAATCGGTACTTCGGGCGCTGCTTCAGCATGATGCACTGGCCCATGCGCTCGCGGTGCCGGATAAGGATCTCCTGGATTGGCCGGTACCCCTCTCCGCGCAGCGTCAGCGCGTCGATGGACCGCAGCCACCCGGTGGGCGCCTGCTCCTTCAGGAAGTCAGTCGAGGAGTTCTTCCGGACCGTCTCGATCTCTCCGAGCATGCTCAGCACTCCCGGCATCGCGGCCGCCGATCGTGCGCGCACCGACCGTTCGCTCAAGCGAAACGCATTTGCTCTGAGTGATTTGAAATCCTTAATCGAAGTGTCCCACTGCCAGTCAGGTGAGACTGCCGCGGCCGTCGAGGCGTTCAGGAAGGTTCTGCGTGTCATGTGTAGTATGCCGGTCTGCTCTTCGGTCGGGCCCGGGCCGGCCTCCAGGCGAGGACGGCCGAGTACCGAGCCGGCGCGGTGCGCTGTGCCCGAGACGGTCTGCACCGGCTTCGAAGAACACTCAGTCTAACGCAGGGCAGGAGCGAGAGTGTAAACAGAGGCACTGATTTCGAACAGCGCAACACGTGATCTGCTGGCTTAAGCTATCGTTCACACCGGCGCGGATGGTGAGTAGCGACGCAGAAAACAGTATCGTTGCGAAGTGCGAAACCAGGTTGCCCCGCGGGAGCACGACACTCTATGCTGGCCTCGATCCTCGTGGCCGGAGACAAATGCTCGGACGTATGCCAACGCTGAATCGGAGAGAGTTCCTCGCGTCCTGTGGCGCCGCGGGTTCGCTCGCGCCAGGGTCCACGCGGGCGCCGGCTTTCAAGGTACGCACGCTCACTTGCGGCCCGGCGCACCATTTCTTCGGCTATTACGGAATTACGCCGTGGAATCGCTCGGGGCGATACCTGGCCTGTTTGGAAAGCGACTTTCAGGATCACATGCCAGGGCCAGATGAGCCCGCCCGGATCGGCGTGGTGGATGCGCGGACCGGGGCGTTTCGGGCAGTCGGCGAGACGCGAGCCTGGAACTTTCAGCAGGGTGCGATGATGCACTGGAACCCCGTGCGGCCAGAATCGGAGATCCTGCACAACGAGCGCCGGGGCGACGAGATCGTATCGGCCGCCATCGATATTGAGACCGGGCGTAAGCGCTTCCTGCGGCGAGCGATCAATGGTGTGAGCCGAAACGGGCGTCATGCCCTCTGCTTGACCTACGGGAGGCTGACGCGGCTGCGTCCCGTGGTGGGGTATGCGGGTGCGCGAGATCCGAATCCCGACGATCCGCATCCGGACAACGACGGCGTCTACGTTATGAATCTGGCGACCGGCGAAGCCCGCCTGGTGGTCACGATCGGAGAGGTCTACCGCCGGCTGGTTCGCGAGCATCCGTTCCTGCGAGAACGCCACATGTGGTTCAACCACACAGTCTTCAACACGGATGCCACGCGCTTCTTTTTTCTCGCGCGGTGTTGGACCGATCCGCCGAACCGGCGGCTTGAGTCGGCGATGTTCACGGCGGCACTCGACGGCTCCGGACTCCGCGAGGTGATCCCATTCGGGCTGGGTGTGTCGCATTTCGAGTGGAGGAACGAGACGGAGATCATGGCGACGTTCCGCCACAACGGCTCAGCGATGAAGCATGTGCTGTTCACGGACGGCAAGCGCGACTATCAAGAGGTCGGCTCGGGTTTCCTTTCCGGTGACGGGCACTGCAGCTTCGCGCCCGATCAAATCCGGATCGCGACGGACCAGTACGTCGGGGAAACATTGTCGAAGCGGTTGCTCGTGTTCAACCTGGAGACGCGCGAGGGCGTGGAACTCGGCTCGTTCCCAATGCGCTCCGGGGAGTTCTTCGGCGGCGACCTTCGCTGCGACCTGCACCCCCGTTGGGACCGCACGGGTGCGGCGATCTGCTTCGACGCGCTCGAAACAGGTAGTTGGACGCGGCAGCTCCACGTTGCTTCGCTCGCACGAGCATGATTTAGGGTCCGATTATGCCGCGCAGCCCACAGTTGCGCTCCGGTTGCTTACCGGTTTCAGGAGTGAACGCCAGGTGTTGCAGCTAGAATGAGGTGCTCAGTTTGTGATCGGGGCTCACAAAAAACCAGAGGGCACCCATCGCCAGGATCGCGAATGCTGCGACATCAAGGGCAGTCGTCCAGCCCCAGGCCGCCGCGATTGCGGGCGTGAGAATCGGGGAAAGCGTGCCGCCCAGGTTGTTCGCGCAGTTGAGAAGCCCCGACAGCGACCCTGAACACGAACGCGCCAGATCCAGCGGGAGCGCCCAGTGGACCACCGCCGCGAACGTGTTGCACCCGCCCGCAACGGCAAGCACGGCGATGGCCCAGTACGGGTTTTCGAGCCGCCCGCCCGCCACGAGCAGGAGGCAAGCCGCAATCGCGCCGCCCATCACCGGGAGCCTCCGGCCCCAGCAGAGTCCCGACGTGCGCACGAGGCGGTCCGACACGTATCCGCCGAGGGGAGCGGCGGTTGCCATTACCAAAAACGGCGCGGTTGCCCAGTAGCTGCCCTCGATAACGGGCAACTTGCGCACATTCACCACGTACAGATAGAACCACGTGTAAAAGATGTAGCTGACGTAGCCGAGCAGGAAGTTGCTCGCGGCCAGCGCCCACACCGAGCGGCTCGCTAAAATGCGACGCCACGGCACTTCAGAGAACCGCATCATGGCCGCAGCGGGCGGGCCGATCAGGGCTCGCTCGGCATCGTTCACGCGCGGATCCGAAGCGGGCGTTTCCGATGACCATGCCCGCCACGCGCACGCTACCAGAACACCGAGCGCGCCACACGCCAGGAAGTTGACCCTCCAGCCGAACTCTTGGACAACCCACGCGATAATCGGCGGCGCGAGTGTGCCTCCGGCGCCCACACCAAGGATGAACAGGCTGGTGCCACGCGCACGTTCGTGCGGCGCCATCCACAAACCCACCATCTTGTTGGCGCTCGGAAACGCGGGCGCCTCGCCGACGCCGACCATGAAGCGGAAAACCCAGAACGAGCCTATGATCCCGAGCCAGGGCAGATCCGGCGCCGCTGCGGTAAGAGCGGTGCCGGCCGACCAGGCGAGGATCGCGAAGAACAGCGCACGCCGCGGCCCGAACCGGTCGCAGAGCATCCCCCCGGGTATCTGGAACAGCGCGTACCCCAAAACGAACGCCGACAGCAGCGTTCCGATCTGGATGTCGGAGAGGTCAAATTCTAGTTGGATTGCGTGAGCCGCCACGTTCATGTTGAAACGGTCTATGAACGTGAGCGTGATGACGCCAAAGAGAAGCGCGGCGATGCCGAACCGCACGGCCGTCGGGCGCGCAGGCGCGGCCCGACTGGGGGTCATGCGTGGACCTGGACGGGGAGCACTCCTATGGGGGCTTCGCCCGCAAGCACGCGGCGGATATTCTCGACGTACATGGCCGATTTAGCCATCAAGCTGTCCAGAGTACCAGTCGCGACGTGCGGCGTCACTACCACCTGTTCTAGCGAAAACAGCGGATTGGACGCGGCCGGCGGTTCTGGGTCGAACACGTCGAGCCCGGCGCCCGCCAGCCGTCCTGATAGAAGCGCCTCGTAAAGAGCGGCTTCGTCCACGAGCTCGCCTCGCGCGGTGTTGATGAAAATCGAACCTTGTTTCATCATCCGAAATTCATTCGCGCCGAATAGGCCGCGTGTGGAGGGATCGAGCGGAAGATGCAGGGAGACCAGATCGCTCGTCGAAAGCAGCGTTTGGAGCGAGACGCGGTCCCAGCCATCCACCGTTCGAATGTCGAAATACTGCACCTGCATCCCGAATCCGGCTGCGCGGCGCGCGACCTCACTGCCGGTCCGTCCCATCCCCGCGATCCCCAGCACCTTTCCGCAGAGACTGTGCGAGATTGTTCGCCGCTCCCACATCAGCCAGTCGCCGCCGCGCGTGCTATTGCAGAGTTCCACGAGGCGCCGGCTGACAGTCAGCATGAGCATGAGCGCATGCTCGGCAACCGCCTCAGAAGAGCCTGCAATGCTCTGCGCGACCGCGATTCCCGCATTTGCAGCCGCACACAAGTCCACCTTGTCATAGCCCACGCCGGGGAGTTGGATCAGGCGAAGCCGCGGAGCGTTGCGGATCATTCGCGCCGTCACTTTCACGGCAATCAGGAAATCGAGATTGCGGATCGCCTCTTCCTCTTCATCCGGACCGTTTCCGGTCAGTGTGACCAGTTCGAATTCGGGCGGCAGATGGTTCCGGACGGCGCCGTACACGTCCTCGCACGCCCGCAAAAAGAAACCGACTCTATAGCTCATACGGAAGTTCCGACTCACCGCCGCGGGACTCCCTGCGGCGTAATCACCTTATTACCTGCCTTTGTTCCAGTGGTCAACGCGTGTTTCGTATACTGAAACGTGCCTCAAGCTGCCGATCCCTACTACATCGAAGCCGCAGCTCGGATGCTCGACGTCCTCGACCTGTTCCGCGAGGGAACTCGTGAACTGACCTTGGCCGACGTCTCCAAGCGCTGCGGCCTGGTCAAAAGCACCGCGTTCAGAATGCTGTACACTCTCGAAAAAAAGGGCTACATCGAGCGCGTGGCGAACTCGCGCACGTACCGGCGGCGGGAGCGCTATCGGGTTGGCTTTGCATCCATCAGCACCACGATCCCCTTCGCGGTGGACATCAACCGCGGAATCCAGACCGAAGCCCGCCGCAACGGAATAGAACTGCTGATCAAGAACAACGAGTTCGATCCCGAAGCGACCGTGCGTAACGTCGAGGAACTCATCGAATCCGGCGTCAAACTGATCATCGTGTACAACTCCGATGAGCGAATTTCGCACGTTATCGCGGACCGCTGCGCCGGCGCTAATGTCCCGGTTGTCGCCATTACGTTCCCGGTTCCCGGGGCCGCCACCGTCTTCGGCGTTAATAACTACCGCGCGGGCCTCACCGGCGGCGAGGCCCTTGGCGCCCATGTCGCCCGCGCATGGCAGGGCCGGCTGGACCGCGTCGTCCTGCTCGATATCCAGGGTTCCAGCCCCGCCCAACAGGCCCGCCTCACCGGCATGCTCGAAGGCATGCGGAAGCGAGTGAACGTTCCTGCCGGCGCCGTTCTGCATCTGCACACGGAGTACAAGCGCCGCACTGCCGAAAACCTGATGCAGCAGTTCCTTGCCCGCAATCCGTCGCTGCGTCGCATCGTCGTGCTTTCCTATAACGACGAGAACGCGCTTCGTGCCGCAGAGGCCATTCGCGATGCCGGCCGCTGTCCTCATGTTTTGATGCTCTCCCAAGGCGGCGTGGCCGCCGTGCGCGCGGAGATGGCGCGGCGCGGCACCTGTTTCTGGGGCGCCGTGGCGCATTACCCCGAGCGCTTCGGAACGGGATTATTGCCTGTGGTCGTTCGCATTCTGCGTGGCGAAACCGTGCCCAACGCGATCTGGACTCCACACGCGCTCATCACCCGCGCCGATCTCTGACCTCAACGGCCTATCGGCCGCATGTGTGACATTGCCTCACTGTTGTGCAGCTAGGCTCCGCGGCAAAGATGTGCCGCGCCGGATTGCATGAACAGAAAGTCGCTTCCAAACGTCGCGAATGCACCCTTCGCCATCCACTCGCGCGCTTCCTGAATGGATGTTGAGGTCATGCCGAACGGCAGCTCTCGAGCCGCCGCGGCCACCCGCACCCGGTCGCATAATCCGAGCACCTCGGGCGTGCGTGCGAACCCGGTCCAGCCGGCCGCCGGCGAAATACGCGGGCCTGCGGGGCCCAGGGTCTCACCCGCTCGCAGCCGCGAAAATGCCAGATCGTTCGGTCCCATGAAAACCGCGTCAATACCAGGCACTGCGAGAATCTCGTCGATTCGGTTTACCGCGGTTTCGCTCTCCACCTGAATGATGAGTGTGCAGGCGGCATCTCCAGCCGCCAGGTACTCGCCGGAGCGTGAACTGTACTCGGAGGCGCGCAACGGACCGAAGCTCTTTCGGCCCGTCGGGGGGTACTTTGAGGCCGCGACGGCACAGCGCGCCCGAGCGGGAGAATTCACCATAGGCGCGAGCACCGCGGGAGCGCCCTGGTCGAAGAGCCAGTTGATGATGTGATAGCGATTTTCCGGAGCGCGCACAACCGGTGTGCAGCCCGCTTCGTGAAACGCGCCGAGCAAGGCCGGAAACTGAGCCTGCGATATTTCGCCGTGCTGCATATCCAACACGACGAAATCGAACCCGAGCCGAGCCATCACCTCCGCGCTCGCAAAGCTCGCGAATGTGCACCAGGTCCCGAGCAGCGGCTTTGAGCGCAGGCGTTCCGCAAAATCAATCACTCGTGTTGTCCCTGCGGAAGCACAAGAAAGAGCCGCGCGGTGCTGCCACCATCCACGGTAACCACCTGCCCCGTGATCCATCCTGCGTCGTCGGACGCGAGATATGCCACGAGGGATGCAACGTCACGCGGCTGACCGACCCGGCCGAGCGGTATTTCGGCGCCGCGCTCTGCCGGATCGAATGTGTTCTTCTCCACCTGCACGCATCCGGGCGCCACCGCATTCACCGTGATGCCGAGCGGCCCCAGGTCCAGCGCCATCTGCCGCGTCATCGCTTCCATGCCGCCTTTCGACGCTGCATACACCGCGAGGTTTGTGAGCGTGGTTTGAGCGTGGACCGAACTGATATTGATGATGCGGCCCCAGCCCGCCCGGGCCATCACCTTCGCTGCAGATTGGGCGCAGAAGAACGCGCCTTTTAAGTTCGCGCCGATGATCTCGTCCCAGAAGGCTTCGTCCACTTCGCCCCACGGGCGGCGCGTATCGCGTCCTGCATTGTTGACCAGAATGTCCAGGCGTCCAAACTCGTCCGCCGCTCTCGCCACCATGGCCTCAACGGCGGCCACGTCGCGAATGTCGCACTGATGAGTGAGCGCACGCCCTCCCGTATTGGTGATCGTGTCCGCCACCGCGAGGGCGCCGGCAGCGCTTTGGTTGTAGTGCAGGAGAACGGCAGCACCGTGTGCGGCCAGTTCGAGCGCGATGCCGCGGCCGATGCCCCGGCCCGCGCCCGTTACCAGTGCAACTTTACCTTCCAGACTCATGCGCTCCGTTATACCCGATCGAAGCGGTCCGCCAGTTCGTAGACGCGGCGGTTCAGGGCCTTCATCCCGTTGACCAGAGGCACCCACGGCTCGTGCCGGACATTGACGATGCCCTTGTTCGAATCCAGGTTAGAGAGTTCCGCCCCCTTGTTCTGAGGGTCGTTGTCCATGTACGTCAGCCACTGCCAACCGACGCAGTTCCGGCACTCGATCAGTCCAAGCGTGAAGTGCTGGTAGAACCGGGCCCGGTCTTCCTGCGTGGCCACGGTCCAGCCCGCGCCAGTCGTGTTGGAGAGACCGGAGTCCATTCCCTTGGCGTAAAACTCGGTCACGATGAACGGCTTGCCGGATTCGCGGTCCCACAGATCGATCAGCTTCTGGCTCGTGGCCCAGTGGAAGTAAACGTTGATGCCGATTGCCTCAAGATGCCGGCCGCACGCGCGCAGGATTCCCGGGCTGTCCATCGACGGGCCCCAGAGCCGCGGTCCGAGGCAGACGTGATTCGGGTCGTGCTTTCGAATAGCGCCCGTAGTGACCCTCAGGTATTCGTCGTAAACGTACTCGCGGAACGCGTCGCGGTCCTCATCCGTGATCTCGGATGCTGAAACCAGCGCGCCTTTGCGTTTCTTCAGCCAATCCTCCGCGGCTTTGCGGTCCGAGGCAACCCGAGGGTCAGTGGCATCCAGCGAGAGATACCTGACAATCCAGTCGGGGGGAGAGGGCAACTCGTTATCGGAGAAGTGGCCTACCAGGTGCGGATCGTCCTTCGTCTCGGCGAGTTTCTGCGCAGTCTGATCGCAGAACGATGCGAACTCGGGATGAAACACCGGCATGCAACTGTTGATGAAGCCCGTGTGCCCGGGTTGTCGCACCGTGAGCTTCTTCGCTTTTCCGAAGTCGCTCATCATTCCCATAGTCGTGTGGTACGGCAACTGGTTCGGCGCCTTGCGAAGCAGGTCCGTCTTGCACCATGCTCCCAGCGCATTGAAAGACAGTCCGCGGAGGAACCGCGTCGCTTCCGCCGCCCACCGTTCCTCGGTGCCGTACTTCTCCTTCATCGCCGTGAGCGCCCGCTCCGATCCGCCAGGACCCACGGAAGTGATCGCCGGCTGAATGCACGGGCGCCCTTCCGGATCCACATACCACCATCGCTTGCCGACCTTCTCGACCCGGAAGAATCCAGTGGCCCGGAACTTGCGGTCTTTGCGCCCGCCGAATTTTCCGAAGGCGGGAACCTTGCCCGTCAGCGGCAGATCGTCGAGGGTGCGAGTTTCGAACGTCTGCCATTCCTTGCTGAGCCACCTTTGCGCTTTCACCTGGAGCGGGCCTGCAGCCCACAGTGTTTCGGTGCCGAACGCGGTGGCGGCGGCGGTTCCTGCGAGGGTTGCCGCGAATGCGCGGCGTGTCGGTTGTACTGGCATCTCGAGACGAATGATATCAGAGTTTCGAACAGCGCAATACTAACTCCAGATTGGCCGCGAGGGGCTAACGGCCTGATCTTCAGGCACGCACCGGGTAACGCGGTGAATAGCAGTTAATCTAGTGCTTTATGCGGCCTGTTCATTTTCTACTAATTAATTTCGATGTTCGAAACGCTGTTGCCGCCCGGGCCGGTGCGTGCGATCATCGTCGCTGGCACCATGAAGCGGCGGACGTTTCTCACTACCGGAGCATCCTCGCTGGTCGCATCAGCCGCGCAACCGGCGGAATCTGCGCCAAAGCCGGTGACCGCGAGGAACAGCCGCTTCGCGGCGCGCTCGTGGGCGGCTACGTCGACGATATGCCGCACAACTGGGCGAGCGCCGAATGCATTCTGTTCCTGCGGCACATGATTGCCATGGAGGACGGAGACACGCTGCGTCTGCTCATCGGGATCGGCCCGCAGCAACTTGGGTACGGAGAGCCGTTCGCATTGCATCAAACGCCGACGCGCTTCGGCTCTCTCGATTTGAAACTCGAGCCAGGTCCAACCCGGGGCGACTGGCGGCTTACGTTCCGCCGCGCAAACGGACCCTCCCCGGTCAGACTCACGCTTCCCACTTCCCTCGGCTCGCTACGGCTTGCGCGTGTGGATGGTGTGCCATCGCGGAGCGTGGGAGGTGTGGTGGAAATCGCGCCTGAAGCCGGTTCATGGAATGCGGTATGGGAGCGGACTTAATGGCGGTCCGGCTGGTGCCGCGCTCTCTCAATTCAGTTCGCAAACGGTGCTTGCGCGAACGGAAGGCAGCGCACGTGGCGACGTGCTGCGTGCCCTCTGGTTCGCGCCTGCATCCATTGAATAAACCTGTTGGTAACCCCGTGCGTGACATCCAGGCTGACCGCGCTGTCACAGTGTCATCTCACGGCAGCGTAGCCCGGAGTGGCTCGCGTACGGAATCCATAGAAGGGCAGTGATGAAGATTAAATTCTCTCTGGCGGCCGTCTTTCTTTGCATCGGCATCGCTTGGGGCCAAAGCACTTTCGCAACTATCACCGGGCTTGTGTCCGATCCGACCGGAGCCGTCATTCCCGGCGCCACGATCGAGGCAACCCAGACACAGAAGAACTACACCTACTCGGCGACGTCGAACGAGGTGGGCCAGTACACTCTTGCCAACCTTTCGCCGGGCACGTACACACTGGCCATCAAGGCCCCCGGCTTTCAGGACTTCCTGGTAGGGAATATCATCCTGGAGCCTCGTGAGAACCGCCGCATCGACTCGCCGCTCAAAGTCGGCAGTGCCGGCACCTCGGTCGAAGTCACCGCTGGCGCCGGCCTCATCGAAACCGAGAGCGCGCGCATTTCCAACATCCGTGGTGAAGCTGCTCTCAAGGCGATGCCGCTCTCGATGCGTCGAACCTGGGACTTCATGACTCTCACCCCTCAGGTGGATAAGACCGCCGGCGCGTGGCAGTTCAAGTTCGCAGGCAGTAAAGCGAGCCAGGGCGATGCGCAGTTGGATGGCACCACCCTCACCGCATCCAGCAACACTCCAATCGGTCCGCTGATGGACAAGACCGAAGGGATTCAGGAGATGCGCATCGACATCGCCCAGGGGTCGGCCGAATCCGCTGCCATCGGCCAGATAACGATGATCAGCCGCTCCGGTTCCAACGATCTCCACGGGTCCGTTTCGGACTACTACGAAACTCCGGGTTTCCGCGCCCGCAGCCCTTTCCAATCCTCGAAAGACAGCCAGCGCCTCCACACGCTGGCGATCGCCGGAGGGGGGCCAGTTTACATCCCCAAAATCTATAACGGTAAGGACAGAACGTTCTTCTTCACCACCATAGAATTCGTCGCCGGCACCGCCTCGGGCAGCAGTTTCAATCGCGGCGTGCCTCTGGAATCGTGGCGCAACGGAGACTTCTCCACGTGGACCTCTGCGATCAAGGACCCGTTCAACGGAAACTTGCCGTTTAGCGGCAACATCATTCCGGTTTCCCGCCTCAGCAACGTCGCCAAGGTCGTCCAGGACCGCTTCTTGCCGCTTCCAAACTACGGTGACCCGAGGGTCTTCCAGCAGAACAACTACCGCGAACTCCGGCTCGGCAACTTCACCCATCAGCCTACGCTGGTCAACCGCATTGATCACCGCTTCTCGGACAAGATGTTCATATTCGGCCGCTGGACGGCTACACGCTGGGTCCAGGACTATCCCGGCGGCGGCGCACCAACCTTGAAAGAGCTGACCTACTCGCGGCGCAACATGGACGCCCTCAGCCTGGCACTCACCCGTACCATCACCCCGAACCTGCTGAACGAGTTCCGCTACGGCCTGACGACGCAGCGCAGTCCCATCCACGGCCCGGTTAAGGGCAAGGCGCTGGTGGAAGAACTCGGGTTGCAGGGATTAGCCCCGAACCTTCCGGATGTCTACGGCATGCCTACCTTCACTTGGAGCGGCATCAGCATCGGCGGCCTGAATTCCAAGGTTACCTGCGACCCCTGCAACCAAGAATACGGACACTCCTTCACCAATGCCGTATCCTGGTTCCGCGGCAAACACTCCTTCAAGTTCGGGGGTAACGCGAAACAGGGCAGCTACGACAAGCTCGACTACGGCAACATCTTCGGCACGGCCGCTTTCTCGGGCCGCTTCACCGGCCAGGCCTACGCCGACTTCATGCTCGGGCTTCCCACTTCGACCTCCCGCGACTATCCCGGCGTCCTCACCAGCACGCAGCGCTGGAGCCAGGGCTACTACGTGACCGATGAATGGCGCGTCACTCCGCGCGTCACTGTGAGTATGGGCTTGCGCTGGGATCTGTACACGCCCGCAACGGAGGCCAACAATCGGTTGGCGATGTTCGACGTCGCTTCCGGCGGCATCGTGGTGCCGGACGGAGCGTCAAAGCTGGTCAGCCCGTTGATGCCGGCGGGCTACGTCAGCGTCATCGAAGCGTCAAAAGCCGGGCGTCCGTCGAAATCGCTGATCTATGCCGACAAGAATAACTTCCAGCCTCGCGTCGCCGTGGCATGGCGGCCTTTCGACAACAAGACCGTCTTCCGGGGCGGCTTCGGCATCTACTACAACCAGGATCCCGCCGGGGCCTCTTCCGGATCCACCGTTCCCTTCGTGATCAACCAGCCGTCGTACACGAACCCGACCACGAATCCCATCGTCTTTCCGGTCTTCTTCCCGGGGAGCGGCACCAGTGGGCCAACGTCGGTATCGCTGCCGGGCGGCGACGACGGCCACATGGGCACGCCCTACACGATGCAATACTCCGCTACCATCGAACACCAGCGCTGGGACACCGGCTTCCGCGTCAGCTACACCGGAACCAGCATGCGCCAGGGCGTGTACACCCGCAACATCAACCAGCCGATTGCCGACGCCCGGCTCTATATCGAAAAGACCGTGCCCTATCCCAAGTACCCGAGCGTCTATTTCGGAGACAATGGGACGTCGCACTCCTATCACGCCCTGACTGTCCATGCCGAGCGCCGCATGAAGAGCGGCATCCACTACCAGGGTTACTGGACGTGGGCGCGGGACATCGAAGATGCCTCGCCTGAAGACGCCTGGAACCGCCGCCGCGAGCGGGCGGTTGCAGAAGACACTCCGATGCACCGCTTCTCCGGGAACCTCGTCTACGAACTCCCGTTCGGCAAGGGCAAGCACTGGGGATCCGACGCCCACTGGCTGCTTCGTGGCGCGCTCGGCGGGTGGCAGATCTCCGGGATCGCGACCCTCGAGAGCGGTCGCTACATGAGCGCAAGCTGGACCGGACCCGATCCGACGGGCACCCGCTACACCACCAGTTCCACACGGCCCGTGGTTACAATCCGTCCCGACCAGATCGGCAACCCCAACATAGACAATCCGACCGTGGACCATTGGTTCGATCCGAACGCCTTTGCCGCACCGGCCCTTGGCAGGTTCGGTACTGCCTCCAGGAACACTATCCGCGGAACGCCGATCGAAGTGCTGCATTCGTCGGTCTCGAAATACTTCAGTGTTCGCGAGCGGCTGCGGCTGCGGACGGAACTCATCGCGACCAATAGCCTGAACCATCCGAATTACAACAATCCGGCCACTAACATTTCGACTGCCTCATCGGTGGCGACCGTCACCAGTGTCGTTGATCGAAATAGCAAGTTTGACAGCGCCATCCCTCGCGTGTTGCAGTTCCACATGCGCCTGGAGTGGTAACGGCTTAACTTCAACCTAAAGGGAGGCTCCAAAGGGGGCCTCCTTTTTTTGGCGGTACGCTCCAGACCGCCGGATGCGCCGCTCGCGCGCAATTCCGTCTCGCAGACAGCAGCCCCAGAATAGCCCGAGCCTTCTACAGGCACGAGCCGCCGGCCAGAACTGGCGGGCTCACCTCACTTAGGCACGCCGGCCTCCCCCCGTCAGCAAGCTCACTCCCCCGCATTCTGCTTCGGTGTTCGGCGTTTCGTTCTTCGAAATGGGTTTATCATTTCAATGTTTCATGAACCGCCGTGGGAGTCTTGGATGCGCGTGCTCACCTGCCTGGCAGGTGTTCGATGAGAGAAACGCGATCGCTCTCATGGCTCCTATAAGGAGAACACAGCCATGAATAGGTTCGCCATAACGCTGTTGTTGATTCTTCTGAGCGCTACCTCGGTCTGGTCCCAGGCCAGTACAGGAACGGTTTCAGGAACAGTTCAGGATCAGTCTGGGGCCATCATCCCGAATGCACCGGTGATGATAACGAATAGCGGCACCGGCGTCGTCACAAAAACCAGCACCAATGGTGCGGGCCGGTACTATTTCCCTGGCGTCACCCCGGGCGCGTATGCCATACGGGTCGAGTATCCCGGGATGAAACAATTCCAGGGCAGCCTCACCGTTCTGGTTCAGCAGAGCGTAGTGATGGACCCGGTACTTACGCCAGGAGAAACTACCACAGTCGTCGAGGTCAAGGAAACAACGCCGCTACTCACGATGGACAGCGGCGTCGTGGGCCAGACGCTCGAGCGCGAACGCATCGAGCAGCTCCCGATCAAAGGCCGGGGGCTGAAGACGCTGCTGGCCGTAATCCCGGAGATCGAAAATGTCCGGGCGTTCGGGCAGCCCGAGGGCGCGACCGAATTCGTGTTGGATGGCGCCGCAACTATGAACCGCCGCTGGAGCAATCACAGCACGCTCACAGGTATGCTGGACACCATCCAGGAATTCCGCCTGGAATCGGAGTCGTCCGCAAAATTCAGTCGGCCGGCCACGCTGGTCATGTCTACCCGCAGTGGCGGCAACGCGTTCCACGGTTCGTTGTTCGAAACGAACCGGACGAACGGTTTCGGCGTTGCGCGGCAGCGGCAGAACACCTCCGCAAAAGCCCCACACCTCGTCCGGAACGAATTCGGTGCGTCGGCGGGCGGCCCCGTCTATCTGCCGAAGGTTTACGACGGGAGGAACCGCACATTCTGGTTTGCGGGCTACGAAGGGCTCCGTGAAGTAACGTCCTCATTCCGCGGCTGGTCGGTGCCGACCATGGCCATGCGCGAGGGCGACTTCAGCGGTCTTGTGCAGGGCGACGGCCGCAAGCCGGTGCTCTACGACCCGTGGAGCACGGACAGCAAGACCTACGCCCGGCAGCCATTTGCGTACGGCGGCAAGCTCAACGCCATCGATCCCAAGAGAATGAGCCCGCTGACGAAATATCTGTACAGCATCACGCCGGAGCCCACCAGCGACGCCAACCCGCTCGTCACCAGCAATTGGTGGGGCGAGGTTCCGGATACGGCCTCAAACTGGAGCTTCTCGACGCGTGTTGACCACCAGCTCTCCGACAAAGATCACATCTACGCACGGTACTCCCAGACGGGGAGCGAGGCGATGAGCACGTGGTCGCAAGTGATGCTCAACAACGTCCCCGGCAGAATCTACAGCCGGATGCCGACGGAAACGATGGCTCTGAATTACGTGAGGACCTTCACGCCGACATTCTTCAACGAGGTTCTGGCGAGCGGCTTCCATAACCGCTATCAGGACACCCCGGGCGGCTGGGGCACTGATTGGCCCGGCATGATGGGCCTTCCGAACCCGTTCGGCGTCGACCGCTTCCCGCAAATTACCGATACCGGCATGAATTACAATTTCCGGACCAATCTGGTTCAGCGATACACGGCTGGCCACCTCGTCCTGGAAGACAACGCCACCAAACTGCTCGGCAAGCACGAACTGCAGTTCGGCTTCCATTACCGGTACAACCAGAGCAACCAGGAAGGACAGCAGCAGAACGTCGAGGGCTACCATAGCTACGCGACGGGCGCCACTTCGCTGTACGATCCCAAGAGCACTCCCACCGCGCCAATTGCCCAGGGGCTCACAGGCCACAACCTGGCCAACATGTTCATCGGCGTAATGAACTACAGCAACAGCCTTGCCCGCGGCTACTACCTGATGCGCGAGCGCGACTACGCCGTGTACTTGCAGGACAACTTCAAGATCACGCCGCGCCTGACCGTGAACTTTGGGTTGCGTTACGAGTATTGGCCGGTGTTCACGGAGAAGTACAACAGCAGATCCGGGTACGATATCGCCAGCAAAAGCGTCGTGCTCGGCGCGCCTCTCGAGGAGTTATACAAGCACGGCGCCTCGGTTCCGGCGATCGTGGCCCGCTATCAGGAACTGGGCGTCAAGTTCATCGATTACAAGGCGGCTGGCCTGCCTCCCGCACTGATAAACGGAAACCACGGAAATGTCGGACCGCGCCTCGGCTTCGCCTATCGCGGGCCGAAATCGCTCGTCGTGCGCGGCGGCTACAGCCTGTCCTACTTCCCGATGGTGACGTCGAACTGGATGGACAGCGAGAAGGCTAACGTTCCCTTTAACGCCACTTTCAGCAACAACGGCAACACCAGCGCGGCGATGTCGCCCGACGGCCTTCAGAACTGGGCGCTCCGCAACGTCCCCAACATCATCGCCGGCGTCAATTCGCAGAACGCAGTCTCGGTGGATAAACCGCAGGGCATCACCCGCGGCTCGGGGAACATGTCGTTCTTCGATCCGGAGCAGCCCACGTCACGCGTGCACGCCTGGAACCTGACGATCGAAAAGGAATTGCTGCCCGCCACAGTGGCCCGCGTCCGTTACGTTGGCAACCATGGAGCGAAGCTCAACCAGTGGGAAAGCCTCAACCAGCCCGCCAGCGACTACATCTGGTATGTCACCACAGGCCAGCCAATCCCCACCGGCGAGTACGCCAACGTTGCGCGCCGGCCGCTCGATAACCAGTCGCTCGGCTGGATGCGCCGGTTCCGCAAGACCGGCTGGTCCAATTTCAACGGCCTGCAGCTCCAGATGGAGCGCCGTTATCACAAGTTTGCGGCATTTCAGTTAACGTACATCCTGGGCAACACCTTGGCGACCCAGCAGTATATGATCGGCAACGGCGAAGTGCAGCAGGTGGATCAGTTCCTGCCCGGAGCGGTTCCCACGGATTATCAGGAGCGCAACCGCTTCCTGCTGTACCAGCGCGACACCAGCAACAACATCGCGAAGCACCGCGTGAAGTGGGACTGGCTGGTGGATCTGCCAATAGGCCGCGGCAAACCCCTGCTGCGGAATATGAACAGCATCCTCGACAAGTTCATTGGCGGCTGGCAGGTCTCCGGCCTCGGCCAGCTTCGCAGCACCTATTTCACATTGCCCACGAACATCTACCCGACCACCGGCAACTCACTCGAGTTCTACGGATATAAGCATCCCATCGAGGATTGCCGCAGCGGCACTTGCATCCCGGGTTACCTCTGGTTCAATGGCTACATACCGGCGCACCAGATCAACAGTGTGGATGCCAATGGCAAGCCCAACGGCTACATGGGCGTCCCAGACGAGTACAAGCCATCAGCGCAGCCTCTCATCCCCCACGACGCGACGGGCTACGCAGCCGGCGACCGCGGCACCAATAACGTCTGGATCAAGCTGAAGAACGGGAATACGCAGAAGGTCGGCTTCAATGACAACCTGCATGCGTGGCGCAACCAGTTCGTGCCCAGCAGTCGCATATGGAGCGTGGACGCGTCCCTTGTGAAGAACATCCCCATTAAGGAACGCTTCAACGTTCGGCTCAATGTCGATTTCTTCAATGTATTTAACACGCCGGGCAACAACTCGAGCGTCGGCACCGACGGCATGTTGCGGACCAACACTTCAGCGAATGCGGCTCGCACCGCGCAATTGAGCGGCCGCCTGAGCTGGTAGACGTTTCCTTCTAAACGGGGCCGGACGCGTTGTAAGACCGGCCCCAACTCGAGCTGCCCATTAGCACGCAGACCGCCAGCACAGTCGCAGCGAACGACAGCCCCGCTCTCTTTGTCAGGTTTTTGCCGGACGCGGCCAGTCCACGGCGTCGTACCAGCGATCGTCCTCCCAGTGGGGCAAGCCCAGGCCACCCTTTTCAGCCTGGAACGGGTGTCGAGAGCGAAACTCCCAAGGTCCCGCGGCGAAGTCCTTGATGCCGAGAATCCGTGCACTCCACCCTGTGATCGCCACACGGCACCACGTGGACCACCAGTCGGGCTCCTTATCCAGGCCGACGCGATTCATGGCGCCGCCGCCTGGATCGAAGCACTTCAGGCTCGCCTCGAACGCGCGCTCGAGGCACGCCCGGATTTCGCGCTGCTTCGCCTGGTAGCGGTGGTAGATGTTCGTCAGGACGAACACTGCGTCGATGTCGAGACAGTTGTTGCTGAAGGTGTCGGCCGCGAACAATCCTGTCGGCTCCTGAAGACGGATGGTCGCTTCGGCAGCCTTCTCCGGGTACGGAAGCTCGTGATTGAACAGAAAGTAGATGCCGAACTGGTGCATTGCACCGGCCATGGTATTCCTGAGCTCGCCGGTGTTCGCGATGTCCCAGAAGCCGGTCCGTTTGTCGATCTTCTCGTCGTGCCACCGGAACCAGGTTCGAAGCGCCTCGTGCGCCCGGGGGTTGCCCATCACCTTCCAATCGAAAGCGATGGCATACGCCGTATCCATATCGATGTTGCCGACGCCCCAGGGAAAACTCCAGTTCTGAGTTTCGATCCAGGTCACCAGCGCCTGGGGCGTCGCCAGCAGCGCATCCAAGAACTTCATCCGATACTTCGGGATTCTCTTCAGGTGCACGCAGTCGCTAAGCCGCTCGCGTTGCCGGATGAGGATCTCCTGCTGCGGCAGATAGCCTTCTCCCTTCAGGATGAACTTGTCCATCCCGGTCAGCCATCCGTTCGGAGATTGTTGATCCAGGAACGGAGTCTGCGCGCGCGCCCGGCAGTACTCGATGTCGCCGAGCATCGTGAGCGTCGATATGCTCAGGCTTTTCTTCCGCTCGATCATCTTCATCACGTTCGCCTTGAGCGTGGCGAAGTCCGTGATCGTTCGATCCCAATTCCAGCCGGCGGGCGGCGGCGTGAGTGCCTTGCCCGTTGATGCGAGCATCGGGACGGCAGTGGCACTTCCTAGCAGGCTCCTTCGCGTAATTGCAGTCATTGTTCTCGCCCCTCTAGCTACTGCGCGGCAAGCCAACCGCGCGTCGCAAGCTCCTTTTCGAACCGTTGCTGGACTTCCGCCGACGTGGCCGGATCGACCGTTCGCCCGTCCCGTCCCGCTCCAATCACCCACGCACTAGGCCATGGCTCGGTGGATATGACATGCGGGTACTTCTTCAGTTCACTCGACATCCGCTGCTTCTCCGCTGCAGTCAACACCGGGGGAACCTCGAAGATGTCGTATGCAAGCCCGTGTTTGACTGCCCACACCTCAAGCAGTTGCTGGAGCTCCCAATCCGCCGGGTTGCGCAACATGCCATCCGAGAGGGCCGATTGCGCCCAGGCGCGGTAACTCCGCAGCACGGCCAGCCTTGGCTTCGGTTTCTGCACAGGCCGCGAAGCGATTGCCTTGTTGAACTTCACCGATCGCTTCCAGCTCTCTGGCTGAACGTTCGGGAACGTACAATCGGGACAATACCCGAGCCACACCGCGCCATCGATGCCCTGCCGCAAGTGTTCCTCTGCCATGCGATCAACCTCTTCGGGTGTTACGTGCTTCCAGACTTCCTTCCCCATCGTGTACGTGTGGGCTTGTAACCACGGAATCAGGGGCTTCTGGTACCGTCGTGCGAGCCCCGCGTGATAAGACATGTCTCGCGGGATCACCGGCTGGTATCCTGACTCGAACGCAGGATACGGATCCAGGTGCACGATGTCGAGCTGCCGTGTCAGCAGTTCCGGTCCGGTGCCGTCGAGGTCGTTCGCCGGCGCGAAGACGCCCGATCGCGTAGTGTTCCGGAACAGTACGAGACCGGGCGCGAGCGCCGCGATCTCCTCGCGTACGACCGCCACGAGTTCGGCACTCTCACGGTGGAGCGAGTACAGCCACCACCCGTACGCGTCCGGTCCATACACCTCCGGGAAGCCCCAGGTTCGCGGGTGCTCGATTTTCCCTGCAGCCGAGCGGAACGCTGCCAGTCCGGTTTCGCTGTAATCCCACAACGGATAGCTGACAGCGGACGAGTTCAGGTGTGTGTGTCCGGTCAAGTAGAAAGACTCGTCCCCGTACCGCATGGCGCGGACTACATCACTCGGGAAACTCCCACCGTTGGCCTCCTTCCACATCCCCAGGAGCTTTCGAACCTGAAAACGCAGGCCGTCGCGAGTACTCGCTGCCGAGGCGCTGAGGGTTCCCTTACCAAAAACCCAATACTGGTTGGAGCCCAGGAATGGCCAATATACAGCGATACCAACGTGAGCAAGCTGCGCGCCGTCCAGACCGGACAGATCAAACGTCAGCTCGTACAACTTGCGGTTCCGGATCTCGGCTGAGCGCGGCAGCTCCGGCGTCACCGAGTCGTTCTCGATCGAGGCCGCTGTCGATTTTTGAATCGTGGCGGAGACGACACGGATGTGCTGCTTTCCGTCGAACTTCTTTAGGGGCACGATGATTTCAGCACGTACCGGAGCGGGCATATCGGGCCAATAGTGACCCACCGGGTCCGTCTTCTTTGGAATCCCGGATCCTCCAGTCCCGAGCGTGTACGGCAGTCCTGGATTGTAGACCGGCGGCTCGATGACGATGCGCTGAGGACCGGCGGAAAACTGAAACAGGTGGCGATCAATCGCCTTGCCCTCGTAAGCGCCGCCGACCATAAGCGCGTACGCAGGCTTGAGCCCGGCTTCCTGAACGTGTGAAGCGTGCTTTGTGATGTCCTGGACGTAGATGTTGTACTTCATGCCCGTTTTCCGGGCGACGGCGAGCGCGGCGCGCGCCTGCTCAACCGAGTTCGACTTGTCGTTCACTAAGCCGATACCATGCGCGATCAGGTCGGCGAAATCAGCTTCTTTCGATACAACAGGCGTGTAATGTGCCCACACCAGCGGCTCCTTCCGCGGCGGGGCGCCGGAAGCCATCAGGGCCGAAATGCCCAGTAAGAGTAATCTTCCCGTCTTCATGTTCCTCAGTTCTTCACGGAATCGAGATAATTAGCAGGTTCTGATCGGCCGGCGCTTCCTTAGTGGCCCGTGGGTGCGACTGCCGCAGACCGCCACTCACGCGGTTTTGAATTCGCCGAAGGTGTGCGGCAGCGGAGCCAGCGCCCGGCTCAGATTGCGCCGCATTTCCGCCAACGCAGCCGCGTGATGGCTATCGCCGGCCAGGTTCTTCTGCTCGAACAGATCGCTTTCCAAATCGTAGAGCTGATCGGCGTCGAAGTATCCCGGGAAATCCACCAGCGCATTGAATTGCATGGTGCCGCCGCTCCAGCCGACTGTACGTCCGCGCTTCTCCGCCTGCGCCTTAACCGCGTCGCCGCTCATCCGGTCGAGAACGCGGCCGGGCGCGCGGTTCGCAATGTACTTCCAGCGGCGGTTGACGACGGCGCGGGTGTTGTGGACCTCCAGTAGGAGTTGGTCGCGCCAGCCCGCCGGTTCGCGCTTGCCTTTGAGCTGCGGGAGGAAGCTGCGGCCGTCCTGAAGCATGCCGTCAGGCGGGCTTCCGCCGGCCGCTTCGATGAGGGTGGCGGGCACGTCTAGATTCGCACAGAGGCTGTCGACCACGGTCCCGCGTTTCACGACGCCGGGCCAGCGAATCAGGCCTGGGACGCGGGCGCCTTCGTACAGGCTGTTCTTGCCACGCGAGGGATTGTCACTGATGAAGAGGACGACGGTGTTCTCGGCGACCTTGTACGAATCGAGCGCTTTGAGCAGCGCGCCGATCGTGTCGTCCATCCAGATGGCCATGGCGTTGCGCGGATCCTTGATGCCCGCGGCATCGAGGCGCTGGTAAATGCTCTCGCGGGAGGGCTGCACCTGGGGTGCCTTGTCGAGCATGCCGCCGACCGTTGCCAGCGGGTTGAGGTGCCTCAGATCGAAGTACTGGCCGTGCGGAACCGGGAGAGGGAAATACAGGAAAAACGGCCGATGGTGGTGCTGCTTCAGGAAGTCCAGGGCGCCTTCGAGATGCCATTCCAGGTTTTGGCCGCGGATCGCCTCCGGCCTGTAGCGCTCGGTATTGCCGATATTGATGCGGTCGACGAAATCGAATCCGTAGCCTTCGCGAAGGGTCTTGAGTGCGAGTTCGTACCGATTCCGCACTCGGCGCGCGACGGCCGGGTCAGTGATAGCGGCGTTCTCCGGAATCTCCCTGTCCACTTCATCCGACAGCGGCCCCGGGAGGAAATTGTGCCACTTGCCGACCACCCCGGTCGCATAGCCAAGCTCCTGTAGCGATTTAGCGAGGCTCGGTTCGTCCGGCCCGATGGACGTATTGAAGACGATGTTCCCCGGACCGCCCGGAGGGAAGAGTCTCTGGAAACCGGCGCTCCGGCTGGCGAAGCGTCCCGTGAGCAGCGAG
>DATMXS010000221.1:0-11285 GCA_035561355.1 Bryobacteraceae bacterium
ACGGCCATCCGTACGCGCGCCAGGAGCCCACGCTCGATTCCATCGATCGCCTAGACCGCGCTGCGGTGATCGCGTTCCGCAATCACTGCCTCGCTCCGAACAAAGCCACGCTGGTACTCGCGGGCGATTTCCCTGCGAAAGCGATGGACCTGCTTCAGAAGCACTTCGGGGACTGGCAGGCAATCGAGCCGCCCACGCCACCAGCCGCTGACTTCCCCGCCCCGCGCCGCGAGATCGTACTGATCGACCGCGCCGGTTCCGTGCAGGCGGATATCCGCATCGCGCGTCTTTGTGTGACGCGTACCGACCCGGACTACTTCCCGCTGCTCGTCGGCAATACCGTGCTCGGGGGGGCCGCAAGTTCCCGGCTCTTCATGAACGTGCGTGAGGAAAAGGGATATGCCTACGATGCGCGCAGTGTCGTACAGCCGATGCGCGATGGCGGCATGTTCACGGCGCTCACCCAGGTTCGTAACGAAGTATTGAAGGACGCTCTCAGCCTGGTGCTCGAAGAGATGCACCGCATTGGAAATGAGCCCATCAGCGCCGGCGAGCTCGCCACTGTGAAGAACTACTTGAGCGGCACGTTCGTCCTCCGTCTGGAAACACTGGAGAGCCTGGCGGCCCAGATCTCCGCAACGAAGATGCTGGGACTGCCGGTCAGTTACCTGGAGCAGTACACGGCGCGCGTCCGCGCAGTGGATCCCGAGGAGATCCTGGCCGCGGCGGCCAGATACATGAATCCCGATCCGGCCGCCATCGTCGTTGTCGGCGATGCGGAGGCGCTGGCGCCACAACTCGAGCACTTCGGCAAGATCCGAATCGAGAAGGCGCCGGAATGAAGGTCATCTCATCGACCACACGGTACAAGTGCCCGCTCTTCACTGTTACGGAGGACCGGGCCGTCGAGCCGGGCGGCATCGAGATCTTCCGGGCCGTGGTTCGCCACGCGGGCTCGGCCGTGATGATGCCGGTGGATGAACAGGGCCGGGTGCTGCTGGTGCGGCAGTACCGGCTGCCCGCGGAGAAGTCGCTTTGGGAACTTCCCGCCGGCCGCGTCGATCCAGGCGAAACCGTCCTGAAGGCAGCGAAACGCGAACTCGTGGAAGAGACCGGCTACAAGGCCCGGAAGTGGACGAAGCTCGCCACCTTCTTCGCGAGCCCGGGCTATGTTGCCGAGAAGATGACCATCTTCTTAGCGGAGGACCTCACCGCGGGTGATGCTACGCCGATGGACGACGAGAACATCGAGTGCCGCTGGTTTGCGGCGGCGGAGTTGGACGAGATGATCGGCGCAGGGCGCATCGCAGACGCCAAGACGATGATCGGCTTCCTCATGTGGCGGCGGTATCACGCGGAGCGCAGGTAAGCGGCATCTCAGCAGCGACTAAGAGGAGCCGGAACCGTCGGGAGTAGCTAGCCCCGTGGATTCTGCTTCTCCTCCTCCTGCTATAGTAATGTTGGCTTGGGTTACCGGTTCTTAATCTGTGCTGTCTTGACCGCCACGTTTGCCGCGGCGGCTGACCGCGTCATCACGATTGACGTGGATGGCGTCGTGCACCCGATCACGGTCGAAATGATCGGCCACGCGATCGACCAGGCTCGTGCGGAGAAGGCGGCGGCCCTTCTGATCCGTCTGAATACCCCGGGCGGACTCGCGGAATCCACCCGCCAGATCACAGAGAAGATTGTCGCCTCGCCCGTTCCCGTCGTCACGTACGTTGCGCCCAGCGGAGGACGAGCGGCATCGGCCGGCTTCTACATTCTTCAGGCGGGCGACATCGCCGCAATGGCCCCCGGCACGAATACCGGTGCAGCGACCCCTGTGCTACTCGGCCAGCAGGTGGATCCGGTGATGCGCAATAAGATCAACAACGACGCCGCCGCCGCGCTGCGCAGCATCGTCTCAAAGCGCGGCCGCAACGCCGAACTCGCTGAGAAGACCGTTCTCGAGAGCAAGTCGTTCACAGATAAAGAGGCGCTCGACAACCGGCTCATCGAGTTTATCGCCAGCGACGAACGGGACCTGTTCACTAAGATCGCCAGCCACGACATCTCGCGCTTCGACGGCCGCAAACAATCATTGCGCGTGGCCTCGCCCGAGTTCGTGGCGTATGAGAGGACCCTCCGGGAGCGGCTCGTCGGCGCCATTGCCGACCCTAACATCGCCCTGATTCTTCTGGTGATCGGCGCCCTCGGGATTTATGTCGAGTTCAGCGCGCCGGGCCTGATTGCTCCCGGCGTCCTCGGCTCAATCATGGTGCTCATGGGACTCTCCGCCCTCTCCGTGCTGCCCATCAACCTGGCAGGCGTCGCGCTGCTCATCCTGGCGTTCGTGCTCTTCATTTTGGAGGCGAAGTTTGCTTCCCACGGCATCCTTGGAATCGGCGGAGCTGTCGCGATGGTGCTGGGTGCGCTGCTGCTCATCGACTCGCCGGCGCCGGAGATGCGTATCCGGCTTGCCACTGCGATCGGGCTCGCGGTTCCGTTCGCCTTGATCACGATTTTTCTCGTCTCACTGGTGCTGCGCGCGCGCGCGAACAAGGTAGTGACGGGAGTTTCGGGGATGCTCGACAGCATCGGAGTCGCCCGTACCGCCGTCGCGCCGCACGGCAAGGTATTCGTCAACGGCGAGTATTGGGACGCCGTATCTGCGGTTCCGATCGCCGAAGGCGCGCGCGTGCGCGTCACCCGCGTGGATGGTCTCACGCTTGAAGTGGAACCCGTAGCGGTAGCAGGGGCCGGCCGCCCCGCGTAGGAGCTCTCATGTCCATCGGCTACATCGTTGCACTCGTGATCGCGCTGTACCTGCTCTCGTCCATCAAGATCCTCGCCGAGTATGAACGCGGCGTCATTTTCCGGCTGGGCCGCGTTTTGCCGGAGCCAAAAGGGCCTGGAGTGATCCTGGTGTTCACGCCCATCGACCGCATGGTCCGGACTTCGCTCCGCATCGAGACGCTGGAGGTTCCGTCGCAGGACGTCGTCACGCGCGATAACGTCACAGTGAAGGTGAACGCGGTGATCTACTTCCGCGTGGTTGACCCCACACGCGCCGTCATACAGGTTTCGAACTTCCTCTATGCGACCTCGCAACTCGCCCAGACCACGCTCCGCAGCGTCCTCGGCGAGGTGGAACTCGATTCACTGCTCAGCGAGCGCGAGAAGCTCAACCTTCGCCTCCAGACGGTCCTGGACCAGCACACGGACATCTGGGGCGTGAAGGTCACCATGGTCGAAGTGAAGCAGGTGGACCTGCCCGACATCATGATTCGTGCCATCGCCCGCCAAGCCGAAGCGGAACGCGAGCGCCGCGCCAAGATCATCCACGCCGCGGGCGAATACTCCGCTGCCGAGAAGCTGGCCATGGCGGCCGAGTTGATCCAGAAACAGCCCGCCGCGATCACGCTGCGGTACCTCCAAACGCTAGTCGAAATCGGCGTGGAAAAGAATACAACTATTGTGTTCCCTCTCCCGGTGGATATAATTCCTAGGTTGAGCGAGGTTCTGAGCAGGGCGGGTCAGCAGCCCGCTGAGAGATCGTGACCGATCGTTTTTGCTCCGGGCCTCGATAGGGAGTGCAATCGGTGGCTCGGACTGACGACGGCGAATTCGAGTTTGTCGTAGGGAACAGGCATCTGCTCAGCGCGGTCTTCGTGCTGATGGTTCTGTTTGGGATTTTCTTCTCGCTCGGCTACTTTGTGGGAAGATCCGGCGATGGCACGTCTGCGCCCACGCAGGCGAGTGCATCCACGGGCGGTGGAGTCCGCCAACCGCAGGACGCTCCAGCGCCAGCGATGGAGACCGCGGTCGCGCCGGGCGAGGCGCAGGTGGCGCAGCCGGCCGAAGGCACGCAGGCTGTCGCCGCGGAACCTGTGGCCGGGGAACAGCCATTGCCCGACGCCGGAACGCCCGCCCCGGAGCCCGCCAGGCCAGCGGTTGCGACGGGTCCGCAACCCGGCGAGACGTTCCTGCAAGTAGCCGCCGTCAAGCATAGCGAAGCAAAGGTCATTGTGGACGTCCTCAGGGCGAAGGGCTTCAGCGCCGTTACGGCGCCGGTGGTGATCAATGGCGTCGTGAGCGACTCGCTCTACCGCGCACTGGTCGGACCCGTGAAGGACGCCGGCGACCTCGCCCGCCTCAAATCCGACCTCCAGGCTGCGGGATTCAAGCCTTACGTTCAAAAATACTAGTAGTGGGACCAAGACTTCCCGAATGGCTTCGTAAGAAGGACACGCACTTCGTATCGGTGCATGACCTCAAGACCGGACTGCGCCGCCGCAGCCTGCACACCGTGTGCGAATCCGCGCGCTGCCCGAACATCCACGAGTGCTTTCATCGCGGGACCGCCACGTTCATGATTCTGGGCAACATCTGCACCCGCGGATGCGGGTTCTGCTCAGTGCCGAAGGGCCGCCCCGGCGCGGTCGATCCGGATGAGCCGGCAAGCGTGGCGCGTATGGCTGCCGAACTGGCGTTGCGCTACGTAGTCATCACGAGCGTGAACCGCGACGAGCTTCCGGATGGCGGCGCGGCTCATTTTGCCGCGACGATCCGAGCCGTGCGCGGCGCCGTGCCTTCAGCCGGCATCGAGGTGCTGACACCGGATTTCCGCGGCGACCTCAATGCAGTGGACTGCGTGCTCGACGCCGCGCCGGACGTGTTCAACCACAACATGGAGACCGTCTCCCGCCTGTACCGGCGTGTGCGGCCGCAGGCTGATTATCGACGCTCCCTGGACGTGTTGGCCTTCGCACACCGCTCGCGCCCGGGCGTGTTGACCAAGAGCGGGTTGATGGCGGGGCTTGGAGAGACTCCCGACGAGGTGTGCCGACTGCTCGATGACCTGCACCAGGCGGGCGTGGATATTGCCACAATCGGCCAGTATCTTCAGCCGACCCGCCGCAACCTGCCCGTGGCGGAATTCGTCACACCAACACAGTTTGACGCGTGGCGCGACTACGGGTTATCCATCGGGTTCAAGTCGGTGTTCAGCGGACCTCTCGTGCGCAGTTCATACATGGCGGACCGCGTCAGCGAGCAGGCACAATGCTCCTGAAATTCGGACTGCCGCTCCTCACCGCCATTTTGCTGATCCTGGCCTCGCCGAAGCCGAACCTGGCATTCCTGGCACCCTTCGCACTGGCGCCCCTTCTCCATTCGATGGCGCAGGAGGCTTCCGGCCGCCGTCGCTTCCTGATCGGTTGGCTTGCGGGGATGGTCTACTGGGCAGGCGCGTGCTACTGGATACAGGGAGTTCTGGAGCATCACGCGGGCATGGCGGGCCCGTTGAGCTGGGTCGGATTCGTCGGGTTTTTCTTGTACAAGGGGCTGCACATGGGCGGCTTCGCGTGGCTGGCTGGCCCGCTGATGCGCTCGCGGTGGGCGCTGGCCGCGGTGCCCGCGCTTTGGGTTGTGATCGAGCGGACCCACGCAGCACTCGGCTTTACCTGGCTCCTGCTCGGGAACGCTGCGATCGACATGGGGCTTCCGCTGCGGCTCGCGCCATTCACCGGCGTCTGGGGCATCTCGTTCCTGTTCGCCGCTATGGCGACCGCGATCACGCTGGCCCTGCTCCGGCGGCCCCGCTTCGAGTGGCTGCCCCTGGCCGCCGCCGCTTTCATCGTCCTACTGCCGGCGATGCCTGAGCCGGAACCCGGCACGGTGCAAGCCGTGCTGGTTCAACCGAACATCCCAGGCGACGCGGATTGGACACAGGAGTGGGTGGATGCGCAGCACCGGCGACTGGTCGCGCTCAGTATGCAGGCCGCGCTGAAAGACCCTGCGAACCCGCCGGAACTCATCGTCTGGCCGGAGGTGCCCGCGCCTGTCTATTACGAAGCCGATCCGCAATTGCGTGAAGCCGTAAACAAGCTGGCCGGCATCACAGGCGCGCACATCGTGCTCAATACAGTGCCCCGCCGCGCCGACGGCATGCCGCTCAACTCAGCGCTTGTCGTCTCGCCGGAAGGCCGCGCCCTCGCGCGTTACGACAAGATTAATCTGGTGCCCTTCGGCGAGTTCGTACCCTGGCCGTTCAAGGCGCTTGTAGACAAGGTCTCGACCGAAGCGGGCGATTTCGCGCCCGGCGACGCACAGATCTTGCTGCCTGTGGATGGCCATAATCTCGGCGCGTTCGTCTGTTACGAATCGGTCTTTCCCGGCTTCGTCCGAAGATTTGCGGCACTCGGAGCCGGGGCGCTCGTGAACATCTCGAATGACGGCTGGTACGGGGCGAGCGCCGCGCGCGACCAGCACCTGCTCATCGCACGCATGCGCGCCGCCGAAAGCCGCCGCTGGATGCTACGCGCCACCAACGACGGCATCACGTCCACCATCGACCCAGCCGGCCGCGCGATCCGGCACCTGCCGTCTTTCGAAGCCGGCGCAGTGCGTACCGCGTTCAACTACATCGACGAAGCGACGTTCTATTCACGGCACGGCAACTGGTTCGTCTGGCTGTGCGCCGCGGTGACCGTGATATTCACCGCAGAGACGCAGAGACGCAGAGAAAAGCGAAAAGAGACCGAAATTTGAGGGGAAGGAGGACACGCTTGGCATGCCTTCTTGTCGAAAGCTACTTACCCTCTCGCTATTCCTATCATCAGAAAGGCTCTTTCGGTGGCCTTTTTCTCTGCGTCTCTGCGGTGAACTCGTTCCTTAGCTGTGCCGGATGACGAGGACGTCGCCGTCCTGCACGATGTACTCTTTGCCTTCCAGTCGCAGCAGGCCCTTCTCGCGCAGGCCGGAGTAGCCGTCGTGCTCCACGAGTGAGCGCCAGTTCACTACCTCCGCGCGGATAAACTTCTTCTCGAAGTCGGTATGGATTGCTCCAGCCGCGTGCACGGCCTTCGAGTTCGTCGGGATCGTCCAGGCGCGCACTTCGTCCTCGCCGGCCGTCAGGAACGACATCAGTCCGAGCAGCGCGTACGTCGCCCCCACCAGGCGCTCCAGGCCGGATTCCTTAAGCCCGTAGCTGGCCAGGTACTCCTTGGCTTCCTCGCCCGAAAGCTCCGCCAGTTCCGCCTCGATTTTGCCGCAGACTGCGGCTACCGCCGTACGCGGATGCGTTCCGAGCGGCCCCTGACGGTACTCCGCCTCGATCTCGCGCAGGCGCGGCGCATCCGCTTCGCCGAGGTTCAGGACATAGAGCGTTGGCTTCTGCGAAAGGAACTGGAAGCCGCGGATGCGCTTCTCGTCATCGTCGCTCAGCTCCATGCTGCGGATCGGGCGGTTCGCTTCGAGCACGTCTTTGCATCGCCCGAGCACTTCGAACTCATGGTCGAGTTCCGGCAGCCGCATCTTCTTGCGGTCCTTGTCCACCCGCTCGATTCGCTTCTCGACCACCACCAGATCGCTCAGGATCAGCTCGACTTCGAGGTTTTCCGCGTCACGCAGCGGGTCAATAGAACCTGCCTCGTGCGGAATCGAATCGTCTTCAAAAAGACGCAGAACGTGCGCGAAGGCGTCCACCACGCGCAGGCTCGCCAGGAAGGCAGGATCGCGCAGGGACTCCTTCGAAATCGCGGGCGTATCGAGGTACTCAACACTCGCGTGCGTAACCTTGGGCGGGTTGAACACGGCGGCCAGCGCGTCGAGGCGCGGATCCGGCACTTTCGCCATGCCCACGCGGGTCGCCATGGACCCGATCCGCGCCGATTCGGTCACCCCGGTCAGAATCGTGAACAGGGACGTCTTGCCCACCATCGGCAGGCCAATAATCGCAGTTTTCATTTCTTCCTATGAGCAGAATTTACCGCAGAGGCGCAGAGACGCAGAGAAAACCAAGGGAAGGAGAGAAGCAGCCTGACACGTCCTCTCGCCAATAGTGGCTCCTTACCTTGAACTCTTCGACGTTTATCAAAAACCTCTTGTTGCTTTCCTCTGCGTCTCTGCGCCTCTGCGGTTGAATCGCTCGATCCGTGCGAGGCTCAAAGCGGAACTTCTACCGTCGTCAGGATCTCTTCGAGAATGCGGTCGCTTGCGTCGGCGCTGCGCTGTGTCAGCGCGAGGCGCGTATTCACGACGACGCGGTGCGCGAACACCGGTACGGCGAGCCGCTTGATGTCGTCCGCTATCGCGTAATCGCGGCCTTGGATCGCGGCCAGGGCTTGCGCCGCTTTGTACAGCGCCTGCGCGCCACGCGGGCTCACCCCTAGCGACAACATCTCGTGCGAACGGGTCCGCTCCACAATCTCGAGAATGTAATCGAGCAGCGCGTCGTCCACCCTGACGTCCTGCACCCAACGCTGCAACTCGACAACCTCGTCGGCGGTGAGCATCGGCCTCAGGTGGGCGCCCGGCATGCCGTCACGGTTCCGCAGGATGTCGCGCTCGCTCTCGCGGTCGGGATAACCCACGCGGATACGCATGAAGAAGCGGTCCAGTTGCGATTCAGGCAGCGGATACGTGCCGTGATGCTCCACCGGATTCTGCGTTGCAATCACCATAAACGGCTGGGGCAGCGCGAACGGCCGCCCGTCGATGGTCACCTGCTGCTCGTTCATTGCCTCGAGCAATGCCGATTGCGTCTTCGGCGTGGTCCGGTTAATCTCGTCCGCCAGCAGGAAGTTCGTGAAGATCGGCCCGGGTTTGAACTCGAACGCCTGCGTGTGAGCGTTATAAATCGTGACGCCGAGCACGTCGCTCGGCAGCATGTCGCTGGTGAATTGCAGCCGGTGGAACTTGCACTCCACTGAGCGCGCCAGAGCGTGCGCGAGCGTGGTTTTCCCGACCCCTGGAACGTCTTCGATGAGCAAATGTCCCCGCGCGAGCAGGCAGACCACCGAGAGGCGCAATACGTCCCGCTTGCCGCGGATCACGTCGCCGAGCGCCAATTCCAGTTCGCCCAGGCGAGAGAACGCAGCCGGCGCTTCCGTAGTCTCACGCGGGCTCATCAAATCAATCATAGCCCGTGGCTTGTGGCCCGTGGCCTGGTGGCGTGGTCCTGCCATGGGGCCACATGCCACGGGCTTCGCGCGCAGCAGCGCCCCTACGCCAGCTTCGCGTCCATTGTTATTTCGGCCTTCAACAACTTCGATATCGGACAGCCTGCTTTTGCCGCGTTTGCCGCCTTCTCAAACGCTGCCTGGTCCGCGCCAGGGATCCGTGCAGTCACCTCGAGATGGCTCTTCGTTACGGCGAATCCTCCGTCTACCTTATCCAGGGTCACCGTGGCCGCAGCCTCGATGCTCTCGGGAGTCAGCCCCGCCTCGCCGAGTTGCGCCGAAAACGCCATCGCGAAACACCCCGCGTGCGCCGCCGCAATCAACTCTTCGGGATTCGTCCCCGTGCCGTTCTCAAACCGGGTGCCAAACGAGTATTGCGTGCCGGACAGCACGCCGCTACCCGTCGAAACCGTCCCTTTGCCATCCTTCAGGCCGCCTCTCCAGACCGCACTTGCCTTGCGTTTAATCATGATTTCACTATAGCCAGCCGCGTACCCCGTAGTAACCGGTTTTCACCGTTTCACGCAACAGTTCCACAAACACGCCCCACCGCTGGTCCATATGATTGCCGAGTTTCCTCCCGTAAGGGAAAGGGGCTCCTGTCACGTGCATTCCGGCGGCCTCGAACACGCGCCTCGACCGGTACATGTGGACGTCGCTCGTCACGAGCACCTTCCGTCCGCGGTCGCTCTGAAGCAGGCGCGCGGTGTACAGGGCGTTCTCACGCGTACTCCGGGATTGGTTCTCGACCGTGATGGCATCGGCCGGCACGCCGCGCGCGACCAGGAGGTCCCGCATGACCGGAGCGATATCCTCCCCCGAAACCACCGCGCGCCGGAACTTGCCGTCATTCCACACTCGTGACGCGTACACCACCCGCCAGTACGAGTTCACGCCCAGCGTCTGCGCGTCGATCGCGTCTCCTGAAAGCACGATCAGCACGTCACCGCCGCGCGCGTCGCAGTCGCCGGCCATCAGGCCGCTCCACCACACCACCAGTGGCGTGAACGTCACCACGGCAAAGAGCAGCGCGAACAGCACAGCCACCGTGACCCCTAACCGGCGAAGGCGTATCAGCATCCGCTATGCATCGTATAATTTCGAAGTGGAAGTCTGCCGCTCGGTCTGCGCTCTCGACTGCCCGGATTGCTGTTCGGTACTGGTGAACGTCGAGGGCGAGCGCGCCTTTAAGCTGCGCGGCAACCCCGATCACCCGGTCACACGCGGGTTCCTCTGTGGCAAGGTCGCACAGTACCTCGACCGCGTGTATCACCCGGACCGTCTGCTCTATCCACAGCGCCGCACAGGCGCCAAAGGCGAAGGCCGCTTCGAGCGCATCTCCTGGGACGACGCCCTGGACGAAATCGCCGCCCGCCTCACAGCCGCCACCGCGGAGCACGGCCCCGAATCCGTGCTGCCCTACAGCTACGCGGGCACGATGGGCCTGCTGAACGGCAGCGGCATGGATCGCCGGTTCTTCCACCGCCTCGGAGCCTCGCGCCTCGACCGCACCATCTGCTCCGCCGCCGGTTCGGCCGGCCTGGCGGCCTCGCTCGGCTTCCGCTTCGGGACCGATCCCGAGCAGTTCCGCAAGGCGAAGCTGATCATCGCGTGGGGCGCAAACGTCCTGGGCACCAGCGTTCACCTCTGGCCGTTCATTGTGGAAGCGCGCCGCAACGGGGCGAAGTTCTACGTGATCGACCCCGTCCGCAACCGTACCGCCGCCGCTGCCGACCGCCACTTCTCCATCAATCCCGGCAGCGACACCGCGCTCGCCCTCTCGATGATGCACGTCATACTCGGCGAGCATTTGGAGGATACCGCGTATATCGAAGCTCACACGGAAGGCATCGAGGCTCTGCGCGAGCGCGTTCGCCAGTGGACCCCGGAACGTGCCGAAACGCTCACCGGCATCTTTCGCGAGGACATCGTTTCGCTCGCCCGTGAGTACGCCACTACGCAGCCTGCCGCCATTCGCGTCAACTACGGCGTCCAGCGTAGCGAGCGCGGCGCCATGGCGACGCGCGCCATCTGCCTGCTGCCGGCGCTCACCGGCGCCTGGAAGCATGCGGGAGGCGGCGTTCTGCTCAGCACGTCCGGCGCGTTCGCGCTCAACCGTGCGGCGCTCGAACGGCCCGACCTCGGCACTCCCGCCCGCACCGTCAACATGAACGAACTCGGAAAGGCACTGACAGAGCTCGATGCTCCGCCGGTGAAGGCGCTGGTGGTTTACAATTCGAACCCGGCCGCCATTGCGCCCAATCAGAACCTCGTCCATCGCGGCCTGGCCCGGCCGGACCTGTTCACCGTCGTTCTCGAGCAGTTCCAGAACGATACTGC
>DATMXS010000222.1:0-7251 GCA_035561355.1 Bryobacteraceae bacterium
CTCAAGAAGAACCCGAACCCGAGCTACGAGGACGTGAACACGGGCCTCGGCGGCAACCTCTGCCGCTGCGGAACGTACTTCGACGTTCGCAAAGCCGTGCTCCAAGCCGCCAAGGACGTGAAGGGAGGCAAGAATGGCTGAGATGGATTACAGTTGGCCCCCGATTGAGAAACGCCAGCGCATCGGGAAGCGCACCAGCCGCCTGGATGGTCCGGTGAAGGCCTCAGGCCGCATCAAATACGGTTCGGACATCAACCGCCCCGGCCTGCTGCACGCCACCATTCTCACCTGCCCACACGCGCATGCGCGGATCCGTGCGATTGACACCGCGGCGGCCGAGAAGATGCCGGGCGTCACTGCAATCGATCTGATGGCTAAGCCGGGCGAGGAAGTTCAGTATGCGGGCTACGAAATTGTAGCGATCTCGGCCGGCACAACCGACCAGGCCCGCGATGCCGCCCGCGCCGTGAAAGTGGATTATGAGGTGCTTCCGCACCTGGTGAACGAAGCTGAGCTCTCCAAGGCCGGACAAAACGCGACGCCTTCCGGAGAGCAGACCACGGGCGATCCTGAGACTGCGCTCAAGGAAGCGGAGGTTGTCTCCGAAGGTTTCTATGCCATCCCGGTAATCACGCACTGCTGCCTTGAGTCGCATGGGCAGGTGATCGAGTGGAAAGGCGATCAACTCTCATACTGGTGCTCCACGCAGAACGTCTCCGGCATCCCGGGCGACCTTGCGAAATCGCTCGAGATTCCGGCTACCAACGTCACGACGTACCAGGACGCGGTCGGCGGCGGGTTCGGCAGCAAGTTCGGTCCGGACCGCTGGGCCACTGCGTGCGCCAACCTCTCCAAGAAGAGCGGCGGGCGCGCGGTGAAACTGTTCCTGGAGCGCCACACCGAACTGGAGATCGCAGGCAACCGTCCGTCTTACTACGCCAAAATCCGGGTGGGGGGAAAGAAGGACGGCACCATTACGGTGTGGGCGTCCGAGTCCTGGGCAACCGGCGGCATCGGTGGCCAGAGCCTTCCCGCGGGACAGTTTCCGTATGTTTTCAAGCGGGTCCCGAACGTGTCCATGAAGCACACGTCGGTGAAGGTGAACGCCGCACCGCAACGCGCGTGGCGTGCTCCGAACCATCCGCAACTGTCTTACCTCACGTGCACCGCAATGGACGACTTTGCCGCAAAGGCGGGCTTGGACCCGCTCGACGTGTTCATCAAAGCGGCCGATTACGCGCAGGTAAAAGAACACATCGAGGTTTATAGAGCGCAGTTGCGGAAAGGCGCGGAACTCGCCGAGTGGAAGAAGCTATGGCATCCGCGCGGGCAGGCCGGCAACGGGCCGGTGAAGCGCGGTCTCGGCATCGGCGTGAACATGTGGGGCGGCCTGGGCCACGCCAGCAAGTGCGAGACGGTGATTCACCCGGACGGATCTGTGGAAGTGAAGCTCGGATCTCAGGACCTGGGAACCGGGACGAAGACTGTGATCGCAATTGTGGCGGCTGAGTCCCTCGGTCTGCCGCTCTCGGCTGTAAAGGTGCTGATCGGCACCAATAAATTCCCGCCTTCGGGCGCATCGGGCGGATCGACGACAGTCGGCGGCGTTTCCGCCTCGACGCGGAAGTCCACACTGAACGCTCTGAACATGCTGTTCGAGAAGGCTGCGCCGGCGCTCGGAACCACGCCGGATCAACTCGAAAGCGCGGATGGGCGGATCCAGGTGAAGGGAACTCCGGCCAAGAGTCTCGACTGGAAGGCCGCGTGTGCAAAGCTCGGCACGCAGCCGATCGTTGCTGTCGGAGAGAACAACCAGCGCGGTCCGGGCGGGCTGATCAACGCAGGAGTCGCAGGTGTTCAGATCGCCGACGTTTCGGTGGACATCGAGACGGGCATCGTGAAGATGAACCGGCTCGTCGCCGTGCAGGACTGCGGCCTGATCATCAACCCGAAAACTGCTGAAAGCCAGGTACACGGAGCGTGCATCATGTCGATCTGCGGCGCGCTCTATGAAGAGCGCATTATGGACGAAGCGACAGGCCGGATGCTCAACCCGAACATGGAATTCTACAAGCTCGCAGGGTTGGGGGATGTTGGCGAGATCATCGTCCACATGAACCTGGAGCCGGAGCATGATAAGCGAGGCGTGATTGGCTTGGGAGAGCCGCCGACGATCGGCGGAATGGGAGCGATCTCAAATGCTGTGGCGAACGCCATCGGCGTGCGGGTCTCGTCATTGCCGCTCACACCCGATCGCGTGTTGACCGCACTGAACGGGAGGAAAGCCTGATGCAAGCCTTCGAATACGCAAATCCCAAAACGGTCAAAGAGGCCGTGGCTCTCCTTGGGGCGAACTGGGGCGATGCCGACGTGCTTGCGGGCGGCACCGACCTCCTTGCCCTCATGAAAGATGACGTGCACACCCCGAAGCGCGTCGTGAACATCAAGGGCATCAAGGAGATGACCGGCATCCAGAAGGCCGGCGCGGGGCTGCGCATCGGCGCGCTCGTCACGCTCGATCAATTGATGTCAAGCCCGCTCGTAAGAGCGGAGTACCCCTCACTGATCGCCGCGGCGCGCGGCGTCTCGTCCCCGCAAATCCGGAATATGGGGACTGTGGGCGGCGACCTCTGCCAGCGGCCTCGCTGCTGGTACTTCCGGAGCGGCCACGGCCTGCTCGCGCAGAAGGACGGACGCAGCCTGGTGACCGAGGGGGAGAACCGCTATCACGCGATTTTCCCGAAGGGGCCGGCGTACTTCGTCAGTGCATCCAGTTTCGGGCCGGCGCTCATCGCCCTGGGGGCGAAGGTGAAGATCGCCGGCGCGTCTGGCGAGCGTGAACTGCCGGTGGAGCAGTTCTTCGTCGCGCCCGCGGACGGCAATGCGCGGGAGATTGCGCTTCAGCCGAATGAGATCCTGACCGAGATCATCGTGCCCGCGGCGGCGGGAAGCCGCAATGCGACGTACGAGATCCGGCAGCGGGAAGTGATGGACTGGCCTCTCGCGACGGCTTCCGTCACCCTGAAGGGCAAGGAAACTCGCATTGTGCTCGGGCACGTCGGCCCGGTGCCGGTGCGAGCGGCAGCGGCGGAGCAACTGGTTGCCGGCAAGACGATCACGCCGGAACTGGCCGAGCAGGCGGGGAAGGCGGCGGTGGAAGGTGCGCAGCCGCTGGGCGGGAACGCATATAAGGTGCAGCTTGCGCAGACCGCTGTAAAGCGCGCGCTGCTTGAGGCGGGCCGGTCCCGTGCTGCGGCCGCCACGAAGGGAGCATTGTGATGCAGGAACCGGAGCTGAACATCATCGAGGAACGTTGCCAGAATCTCCGCTGGAAGGGCATCTTCCTCCATGCCGACGCGAGTACGGCCGACGCCGAGCACTTCTGGTGTGTGAAGAGCGCGCACGCTCTCGGGCCGGACGGCAAGCTAGTCGACAAGTACGAGTGCAATCCGGCGCGTGGTTGCTATAGCGCCATCTAAACGACTCGTGGCCCGTGGCTCATGAAAGTAAGCCACGGGCCACACTCCCTGAGACCCCCGCCGCGCGCCATTTCGGACTGTAACCTCCCGCAGGACGCCTGTTAGACTTTTAGAAGTTCGACCCACGCTGGGAAACAGAGGGAGTTTACGGGATGAGGAACACTGTATTAGCACTATTGCTGGCTGCGCCGGCACTATTCGCAACTAGCCTTCCACGCACTGATATTCGGGGCGAATACATCGAGGCGCGCACAGCTGATGTCTACACCGGCCAGTGCTTCGCCAACGGCGAGTTCAACCAAGTCGGCGAGCTTGCGGTTTTCGGGTGGAGCATACAGAAGGGCGCGTATGACGGCGTAAAGCTTGATGGCCTGTCGGTAGTCGGCGTCATACGGGCGAACAACTCGCTCGGCGGTATCGCGCAGAACGCATACCCCGTCAAATCCGTGCTGATCGTGGATGAGAAAGCCAGCCCGGAACAGCGCCTCGCCCTCAAGGGATTCGCGAAGCGCATGGGCGGCGACCTGCTCCAGGAGATCGTCCGGATCGATTACCAGCCGATCACCTTCGAGGTGAAGGACGGCAACATCCATTCGGCTGAGGCCACCCTGAAGGCCGGGTCCGTCGTGAAGGTTGCAACCCGTGCGATCGAGGACGCCGACCAACTCTGTCACAACTCAGAGACCTTCTATCCGCCGCTCACGAAGCTTGACCACGCGATGCCCGCGTACACGCTGGCCAACAAGTTCGATGGCCCGGGATTGAACACGCGTTGGAGCAGTCCGGACAATCGCGGCAGTTTCGTCGGGACCTTCGAACTCAGCGAGTAAACCTGTCTGGAATCGCGGGCGGTAGACGCTGGCATCCGCGCGCGAAATCACAGCGGTTGACCTATCTCACTGGATGAACGCGTCCAGATCCTTCTTCATCTTTACGAGCGACGCCTTGTGCAGGTAGTACATGTGCCCTGCCTCGTAGTACGCCCCCGTGACGTGCGGCTGCAGAGCCACGTCCAGCCCCAGGTGGTCCATGGTGTAATCAGCTGCGAACTGGGGCGTCGCGAGATCGTAGTAGCCCTTGCCGACGAACACGCGGAGGCTCGGGTTCTTTGTCAGCGCGGAGCGTAACGTTTCGGCGACGTTCACAAACCGGTTCTGATACGGCGCCCAGTTCCAGGGCTGCACCCGGCCGGTGAGGATTTCGTAGGGAAGATCGCTCTTGAACTTCAAATCCTGCCGAAGGTAATCGTTCAGCGTCGACGTATACGGCCCTTGCACGATGGCGTAGCTGGGATCGTAGTCCGACGTCTCGCCCGCCGCGTCGCGATCGATCCCCTTCACGCGGCTGTCGAAACGGCCGACGGTCCGCCGCTCATCGCGGAGCAGTTCCTTGCAGAAGCGCGCGATGTGAATGCGGAGGTTTGCGCGCTCGATGTACTCTGCCGATAGGCCCGTAAAACGCGCGAGTTGCTTCGCGATGCCGGCCCGTTCGGCGGTTGGAAGCTGGTCTCCCTTCATCAACGCCAGGCTGTACTCACCGGAGGCGAACCGCTCGGCCTCTGTAACGGCTTTCTTCAGGTCGCCCTGCAACTCACGGGGAAGCTTCTTGTGGTACCACGCCGTTGCGGTGTACGTCGGCAGGAAGAGGACATAGGGCAGATCGTTGCCGGTGTCGAATCGCGCGGTCTGAAAATTCAGGATGCTGGAAATCAGAATGACGCCGTTCAGGTTCATCCCGACCTCATCCTGCAAGTGCCCGGAGAGGCCTGCTGCGCGAGTGGTACCGTAGCTCTCGCCAGCGACGTACTTAGCGGAGCCCCAGCGGCCGTTGCGGCTGCTGTACAGGCGTATGAACTCCCCGACGCTCGCGATGTCCTCGTTAAAGGCGTGGAACTCTTTGGCTTTGTTCTCCTCGGCGGCACGGCTGTATCCGGTGCTGACGGGATCGATGAAGACGAGGTCCGTCTTGTCGAGGATGGAAAACTCGTTATCCACCAGGCGATACGGAGGAGGCAGCGGATTGCCCTCGTCGTCCATCAGTACGCGCTTAGGACCGAGGGCACCCAGGTGAAGCCAGACGGACGAGGAACCCGGGCCGCCATTGAAGGCGTACGTGATGGGCCGTTTCGAGAGGTCCGCAACGTCGTCCTTCGTATACGCGACGTAGAAGATGCTTGCGCGCGGAGTTCCGTCTTCCTTCTTCAGAACCAGAGTTCCGGCCGTCGCGGTGTACCGAATCTCCTGCCCGCCGATGCGGACAGAGTGCCGCGTAAAAGACGTTTCGTCCTTGGGCTTTGAAGCCTCGGCCGGCTTGGGAGCGGGCTGCGCAGCTTGCGCGGGCTCCTGCGCCGGCTGCGGCTGAGCCGCGAGGGAGACAGCGAAGGCAATCAGGAGAACGGGGTTTCTCAATTTCATGGGAAACCCCGATTTTGGCACAACGCGCCCCGGCGCTGCCCCTCTTACGCGCGAACGCTCGCGGCGGGAATCTTCTGGACGAGGCCGGCGAGTTCCTCGCGGCTCTCGGCACCGATGGTGAAGCAATCCACTACGTTCTGTGCGAGTGCGAACTGCAGGGATTCGTCAACCTTGTTCCGGAGGCGCCCGGCGCCCAGGATCTTCATCCCGATAACGCCTTTCCCTGCGGCCTTCATCTCACGAAGTACGCCGAGAACGGTGTTCGGATCGGCGTCCATCGCGATACCGGCGGGGTTGATGCGAGCGAGATCCACTTGCACCCAGGGCTCCTTTGCCGCCGTCCTGAGCGCCTCGATCGTGTGGCAGGATACACCGTGCGTCTTCACGATGCCCTTCTCGCGGGCCTGTGCGAGATAGTTCATCGCGCCCTTCTTGCGCTCGTTCCACTGCGCATCCATCATGCAGTGCAGCAAAACGATGTCGATGTAGTCCGTGCCAAGTTCCTTGCGGAAGCGGTCGAGATCGGCCCGCATCTCCTTCTCGGTGGAGGCGTGGGTTTTGGTGAGAAGCGCGATCTTCTCGCGCGGAACGCGCTTGAGGGCTTCGCGAACGTGGGGATGCGTCCCGTACTGGTCCGCCGAGTCGAAGAACGTGATGCCCTGGTCGTAGCCGGCCTTCAGCATATCTGCCACGCCGCCGAGTCCAAGCTTACGCGTCTGGTTCGAACTGCCGCCGACGCCGTTTGTGCCGGTTCCCATCGCGAGCCGGCTCACGCTGACCTTCATGGGACCGAGTTGCACGCGGTCGGACGCGGATTTCTTCGCTGCGCTGGCGTAGAGGTGATAGGGGAAGGCGTTCAGCGCCGCAGCGCCTGCCAGCGTACCCCCACGGATAAAAAACTCCCGTCTGTTCATTCCAAACCTCTCCTGACGTTACTCAGACTGTAACACACCGCATTTGAAGGCCCATCCGGCCGCAATCTCTTTTTACACGCCTCCACATTCACCCGCCGGATTGCGCACCGAATATAATGCACCCATGACACGCGGCCGCTGGATAGGTACCTTGGTGATCATGCTCGCATGCGCGGTACAGGCTGAGGATAGGACGCAGGCCCGGTCTATGACGATGACCCAGGGCGGGATTGTCGCGACCAGCCAGACGCTTGCTTCACAGGCCGGCGCGCAGATCCTGGCCCGCGGCGGCTCTGCTATCGACGCCGCGATCGCGGCCAATGCGGTCCTCCATGTCGTGGAGCCGATGAGCAACGGGCTGGGAGGCGATCTTTTCGTGATCTATCGCGAGGCGAAGACCGGCAAGCTTACCGGCATCAACGCAAGCGGTTGGTCACCCAAAGG
>DATMXS010000223.1:0-3649 GCA_035561355.1 Bryobacteraceae bacterium
CCATTCAGCGCAGGGTCCTTGCCGCTGTCGCGAAGGAATTGCGCCACCTTCTTCAGGAGCCGCTCTATGGCAGGATCATTGGGCTGAACGAACGCGGCCGCCATCTCCGGCAGATGTGAAAGGCCGCCCCACTGACTCCGCGGCAGTAGCTCGACGTTGTGCTCGGACATCGCGAGTGGCGAGCCGTCTCCGTCGGCCGGCCGGACGTCGAACACAACTCTCGCGGATTCCGCCTCCGTGAGACGCGAAAGCAGGGGACCGTCGAGTTGCAAGTCTAGGTTCTCGATCCGGCAGGTCTGCCCTGGACCGATCGAATCAATATGCCAATCTTTGGGCTTAAAAAAGGCCGGATCGCTGGAGACGGAGACTACGAGAGGCCCCTGCGAAACCTCCGCCTTGTTGGTAAGCGCCAGTTCGCGCAAAGCCGGAACTGCATTCTGGTAATCGGCGAGGTTCAGCTTGCCGGTGAGAACTGGAGCTAGGTCTCCGACCGCCTGAAGACGTTCTTATATTAGGGCGCGGGTTGGCCGGGTACGCCCCGGAATGTCGCTCAGGAAGATGGCGGGCGATGACGCGGAGGCACGACCTTGCAGTAGCTGGGTTTCGAGTCGGTGCGGTCGCTTGGCGTGCCCGGACAGCCACGCCGGAGGAGTTTGCGGCACAGCTCTGGCGTTGACAATATGCTTTCGAGCCGGAGCGGTTCAGGAGGCTATTGCGAGGGGCGGCGCGGCGGTTTTTGGTAATCGAAGGCCTTCCGGGCTTTGCGCCGCGTGAACCGCCAGTTGATAGTCGTTCGTTCGCGATTGGCTTGGCGGTTCCAGGCTTTAGTTTCCCGCTGCAAGGTGCTCAGATCCGAAATCCGTCGGCTGCCCAGGCATTGGCGGGAGAACAGACTGAGTTCGATCTCCGCCTGGTCGAGCCAACTCCCATGCTTGGGCGTGTAGTGAACGGTGAACCGGTCCCAGATCTCGCCGCCAACCTCGGCCCCATAGAGATCCGTTAACGACTTGCGGCGATGGGTGTTCAAGTTGTCCATCACCAGGTGGATGGTCTCGGCTTCCGGGTACTGAAGCGCCAGACGATAGATGACTTGGGCGAACTGAAACGCCGAACGATCGGGTGTGGCCGTAGTAAAGTGCCGACCCGCTTTCGGCTCCACCACGCCAAACACATTCGCGGTCCCGCACCGCTTGTATTCGTTGTCGCGTTTGGCTACCGCGCCGGGCTTGGCCGGGATTGGCGCTCGCACGTCGGCGTGCAGCGGCACCGGCTTCTCATCCAGGCAAACCACCGGTTCGGCCGGATTGTAGGGTTTCTCATATGTCGCCAGCACGTCTTCCATCTTTTGGATGTACTCGGCGTCCAGTTCGGCCACGCACCACATTTTTTTCCCGCCACGGCTTCAAGTCGTGGCTTTCGAGCAGGACCCGGATTGTCTCCCGGCCGACCCGGGGAACCAACTTGCGCTTGATGGCCTCCTGGGCTACCAGGCGCACCGTCCAACGAGCCCGGCCTTCAGGCGGATCACTACACACCATGGCGATGATGCGCTGCTTCTGGGACGGATCCAGGATCTGCCTGGCCCCGGGCCGCCCCTTCTCATACAGCGCCATCTTCAGGCCGCCTTGGTTGTAACGATGGGCGATCTCGCGGATCGCTTTGGCGGTTAACGGAACCGCTTCCGCCACCTGGGGCGCCGTGACCTGGTTTGCCAGCAGCCGCAGCGCCAGCGCCCGGAGAACTACCCGCACCTGCTGAACTCCACCGCGCAACAACTCCCCGAGTTCGGTGAGATCTTGGGCCTTAACTTGAATTGCGACAGGGCGACGCGCCATGCCTCAAGTATGCACCAAAACATTCTTCAATAGAAGCGTTTTATAGAACCTTTTTAGGCGGTCGGGGACCTAGCCAACACGGTGACCACGCCGTTCACTCGTTTCCAGAACGTGGTGGGGGCCCAGCAACTGGTGGCGTCCACAGTGGGATTTGCGACCTCCATCGCGTACGTGTTGCCTGTCTGCAGGTCGCCGCTGGCAAGCAGATACAACGTATAAGCCTGAATTCCGAAGTTGAACTGTACTCGGCGCGTAAAGGCTTGCGATAAAGGGGAGTGGAAGTAAACGCCTCGGACAAACCGGTTCGGCGGGAAATCACTGCTTTGCTCTCTGGCGAGCGGGTGATTCTGCGCGAGACCCAACGAGCAGTGACGCCCTTCGGCGGCATAGCGGTTTTCATCGCGTATTTGCAGACGATTGGTCTGGTGGAGCAGGTGCGCCTTCACCTGCCAATCCACTGGAGTTCGCCGAACCACATTGAGCCCACAGCCACCTGGATGGCGTTCCTGATGACCGTGCTGGTAGGCGCCAAGCGTTTCGCTCACGCAGGCCTGCTGCGTGGCGACCAGGCGCTGCATGCGCTACTGGGCATGAAACGGTTTCCTACCGACGACACCATCTGTAATCTGTTCCGGAAGTTTGGCATGGGCGAGGTCCAGCGCTTCTTCGAGCCGATGACCGAGTGGCAGATGCAACGCCTGCCGCTGCGGCGCGAAGGTTATACGTTGGACATGGATTCCACCGTGTTTGAGCGCTACGGCAAGCAGGAAGGATCGCTGAAAGGGCACAACCCACGCCGTCACGGACGCCCTAGCCATCATCCGCTACTGGCGGTGCTGGGGGAAGCGCACTTCCTCCTCCACGGCTGGCTCCGCAGCGGCAACTGCGGAACCGCGCGTGGGGCGGAGGACTTTCTCAAAGAAGCTCTTGCGCTGTGGGGACAGCGCCAGAAGATCCGCCTGCTGAGAGCTGATTCCGGCTTCTTCGACGGCCAATTGCTGGACTATTTGGAACAGCACGACCTGCCCTACATTGTAGTCGCCAAGCTGACCAAATGGGTCAAGCGCGCCGCGCAGCGAGTGGAAACGTGGACCGTATTGGACGAGCACTACTGCTCTGGCGAGTTCCGTCTGAAGCTATTCGGTTGGAGCGTGGAACGGCGCTTCGTAGTGATTCGCGAAGAAATCCGCGAAGCGCGCGCCAGCGTGGGACGCAAACTGATCGACGTGCCCGGTTATACCTTTCGGATCTTCGTCACCAGTTGTGCGGCCGAGCCGGCGGAGATCTGGCGCGACTACAATCGGCGGGCTGACATGGAAAACCGGATTGCCGAGTTGAAGCATGACTTGGGAGCCCACGGTTTCTGCATGAAACAGTTCTTCGCGACCGACGCCGCTTTTCGGTCGGTCCTATTACTCTTCAATCTCCTCGCCGAGTTTCAGCGGGCGGCCGGTTTGCCCGGCTATCGGGAGCCTGCCACGATTCGAACGCAGGTTCTCACTTGCGGCGCGATCCTCGGCCGCGCCGGTCGTCGCCTGGTTGTCCACCTGTCCGAAAGCTGGGGAGGATTGAAAACCAGAATTCCGTTGCTGGAGAGAATCCTGGCCTGTGAATTTCCAACTTCGCCGAAGTTGAATCCAGTGCTCCAAATTTGACCATCAGAGCGCCCAACAAAGGCGTTATGCCGACCCGAAAGGAGCTTCAACTTCGGAATTCAGGCTTATCCGGCCAATCTCTGCCCGCTTCTATTCGGGGACGATTGTGCGAAGTTCGGCGGCGATTTTGGTGAGACGGTTGGCCAAGCGATCTAGGAC
>DATMXS010000224.1:0-19238 GCA_035561355.1 Bryobacteraceae bacterium
CGTTCCGACCGTGCATGCCGGTGGGGAACGGACTGAAACCGGAGGGTCACTTGGAACCTTTTTTCTGTTTGCCGCCCGTTGTGTGAACCCACTGCAGTTCTGACGCGAACCCCCACCACACTGCCGAGCGGTAGCGTGGAGTGTACTGAGAGGTCCGGCTTACTTCGCTACGAGATAGCTTTTGCGTGCCGCTCTGGCCGCCTTGGCTTGGCGGACATAGCGCTGCATTCGCGGGCGGAAACTCGTGAAATTCACCCTGCAATACTCGCAGCGGAACCGATGCGCGCCGAGCGCGATTCTGAGGTTCTGAAGCGCAGGCGCACGGTAATCCTCTTCGGACCATTTTGCGAGATCCGTTCGCCAGCAGCGGGGGCACCGTGCCCAGAGCATCCCCGAAATGCTCCAAGTGCGCGCGACAAACCGGTACCGGCACTCACGGCAGCGCAGCGGGTGAATTCCGGCCAGGGTCATGAGCCGTTCAGAGAGGCTTCGGATTCGCGCGTACCGAAGATCGATGTTATCGCACAGCGGGCATTTCAGAGACATGACTGCCGCAGTATTGTCGCGGTCCAACAGCAGTCATGTCAAGTACTAGACCTCTCGTAAATGTTGAAACTAAAGTACTACTGAGGAGAGCCCGCCGCCACACGGCTTCCAATGTACTCGTCGAAATAGTGGCTGAACGCAGCCTGGAGGCGTTCGCGGTTCGAGTCGTTGATTCCCGCGGGACGCCCCTCGATGTCGGCTATCGGCAGCAGGTCGCGGGTGGTGGACGTGATGAAGACTTCGTCGGCGTTCTCGAGGTCTTCGAGCCGCAGAGCTTTCTCCTCGACGGTTAACCCCTCGGCGCGTATCTCATGCAGAATAATGTCGCGCGTTACGCCCGGCAGGCATCCCGAATCCAGCGGCGGAGTCCAAATGTGATCGCTGTGGGCGGCGAAGATGTTCGCCGAAGTGCACTCGCTCACTTCTCCGCGCTCATTCAGGAGGATGACTTCATCGAAGCCGCGGGCTTGCGCAAGTTCCAGTGTCACCAGGTTCTGCGCCCATGAGAGCATCTTCACTCCGCGGAAAGGCGATGCAGCGTGGCGGGACTGTTCGGCCACCGCCAGCCGCACGCCGCGTCCCCAGTTCTTCAGGCCGGTCGTGAGCGCGATGAGATCGAAGTCGTGCGTGTTCGGGCCTTCCCAGATGCCTCCGCGATTCCGCACCACGGCCACTCGGAGCGTGGCCTCGTGCGCGCCGTTGGACTCAATGAGCCGCAGCAGGCGCGAGTGCAGGTACGCGGCATCCTCGGGGAAGGGAACATGGAGGAGACGGGCGTCCTTCTGCATGCGCGCCCAGTGCCGCTCGAAGGCGAAGAGAACGCCTCCCGCGACCCGCAGTGTGCTGAAGACGCCCCAGCCTGCGAGCACGCCCACCTGTCCGGCCGACAACACGGCATCGGAGGCTTCACGGATCTCGTCATTGTGCAGGATGAAGCGGTGCATAGCTAGATTCTACTGCCGGTGGGAGCGCAGTTCAGCGCAGCTTCGCTGAGCGTCCGGCCGGATCAGCCGCGGTATTGGATCCTGGGCTGCCGTCCGCCCGGCTGTTCCAGGCTGCACGTCAGGCAGCCGCACCGCTGGCACGCACCAGGTGTCCCGGCGACCGCGACGGGCGGAATGAGCGCATCGCCGGCGCCCTGCCGCATCTGTAAAGAGAACGCTCTCACCGCGCCTGACCCGAGAAGCAGCAGCCCGGCGATGAAGAGCAGTCTAAAGAGCGATCTCAACTTTTCCCCTGGACCGCCTGGTCTCGCGGCTACGCGAGCCGACGCCGATTTGCAGATTACGCCGGCGGCGATATACATCCAACCGCAAGGAAGCGCAATGGCGGTTTGCGCAGCGTTACGGAGCCGTTATGAGGCTTGCTGACGGGTGCTAACGCCAGTTCGGGAACATCGCCGGCCGCGCCGAGCGTACGGCCGTGAGCAGATCGGCCACATGGCGGCGCCTGCGGTAGAGCTGCTCTAGCATCGCCTCGAGGGGCTCGGTGTCGCCGTTCTTCCACTGCCGGGGCACGCGGCGCAACGCCCGGTCGAGTTCTTCGGGAGGGCAGTAAGTCACGCGGTCCAGCCAGGGCTGGAAGTCGTCGAGAGACCGTACGGATTCATATACCAGCGGCCGGTGGTAGAGCCCCTGAAGCGGGGCATCCGAAAATTCCCAGTGCGGCCCGTTGAACAGGAAGCCCTGATCGATCATCAGTGCCACGAAAGCGTCGCCGGCTACGGTGCGGCCCGGCGCCCACTCTGTCACCCGAGTTCGCCAGAACACCGATTGCCTGCCGTCGGCGTTGGACATCCATTTATCGAACACGAGTGCGCCGAGGAAATCGCGGAGGTTGACCACCGAGCGCAGCAGCGCGTCCGGCAGGAAATCATAGATGACGACATGTTCGGGGTTGCCCGGGTACTGAGAACCGAACTGCCAGCCGGCTTCAACTGGGATTCGGCGGTCGCCGAGTTGGATGCAGACATCCGGGTTGGCCTCGAGGAATTCCGGCGTGACTTCGACTTCACGAATGGCTGGCGCCGGGACCTCCAGGTATTCAAGGAGCGGCTGCGCAACCGTCTCGTTGATGAGCACGCGCCTGTGCTGAGGGTTATTCCGGAACTTGACTACGTAGAAATTGCCGTCGCTGGCCTGGATGAGGTGAGATTGCGCGCCGCCGCGCATCTTGCGCAAGTGTCGCATTGCGGTGAGCGGCATCGCGCTTAGGGTACCCTAGAGTCGGAGCGCAGACACGCTTCTCCACACATCACGCAGGAGAGTGCCATCGATGAGTTCGGAAGACGCACAGGCCGTGCCGGCGCGCGGCAAAGATGAAGTGGCGTTGGAGTTGATGAAGTTCATCGCGGTCACGACAGGATATGGCAAGGGCGCACCCGCAACGGGGTATACGGGCAAGCCTACCAAGACCGCGGAGGAGTACGCGGAAGCTCTGCTCCAACTGTTCCAACGCTGCCGCGCGATCCTGAAACAGGACTGAGGACGCCAGGGGCGCCGGCGCCCTCAGCAGAGTGTCTACCGCCGCGCGCCCTTCTTCGCCGTCTTCTTCGCGCCCTTCTTCTTGGCGGGCGCCTTCTTCACGGCCTTCTTGACAGGGGCCTTCTTGGCAGTCTTCTTGGCGGGCGCCTTCTTCGCAGCTTTCTTGGCTCCGCCCTTCACGGCAGCCTTTTTCGCAGCCTTCTTGGCAGGGGCCTTCTTGGCAGCCTTCTTGGCTGGCGCCTTCTTCGCGGCCTTCTTGGCTCCGCCCTTCACGGCAGCCTTCTTGGCAGCCTTCTTCTTGGCGCCCGCTCTTGCGGGTGCCTTGCGGGCCGGCTTTTCAGTAACGGGCGGCTGCGCGGTCTCGTTCATCGGCACTTCGGGTCTTTCTGCTTCAGCGGGCATCTCTTGTTCTTCCTCGTTCTCGTCTGACTCTTCATCCGGCCCGTACTCTTCGAGGTCGGATTCCAGCTCGACATGCTCGTCGTTATAGTCGAATTCATCCCGCTCGTTATCGTTGCGGGCAAGTTCGAACCCGTGAAACATTTCTGCTGCCTCCTGTACGAGCGTGGTCAACAATTAGAATAACTCGATTTCATGTGAAGGCAAGAAAAATATGCGTGAAATCAGGCTTGGAGCCGTTGACAAGAGAGGCAATTAGCGCTTAACGGACTTTGCGCGAGGCTTCAGATCGCTCGCGTACGTCACCTTCCGCTGCGCGGCACGCCTGCTCTGCGCGCGAGACCGGGTGGTTGTGTTCTTCGCAACAGCGCGCGTGGGGAGCGTTTTGGTGGACGCGGTGCGCGCACTCTGCGCCTTCTTTCCGATGCGGCTCTTTGCTGCCGTGCGCGTCCTGGAGGACGCGTGGCGCGTACGGTTCACACTGACGCGCTCCAGTTGCTGCGCCACGGGTACGATGAGCAACTCGCCCGCCGCAGGCTCACCGGTGATCGAGGTATTCAACGCTGCCAGCGAACCCTGGTTCACGCCATAGCGCTGCGCGATGGAAGAGAGCGAATCGCCTTCGCCGACGCGGTGTACGCGCCATGCCAGCCTGCGCTCCTGCGGGATAGTGTTGAGCACCGCCATCTGTGTGCCGCTGCCCTTCGGAATGCGCAGCATGCCGCCCGGGGCGATGTTCCGAAGCAACGCCGGATTCAGCTCTCGCAGCTGCGAGACGGGGCACTCCGCGAGATCAGCGAGCAGACTCAGGTTCGTGGGTGCTTCGAGGTCAACGGTGTCGTAGCTGATGGGTGGATCCAATTCTACGTTCTCGAGGTCGTACTCGCGCGCGTTCTTCACCATAATCGTCATCGCGACGATGATGGGCACGTAGTTCGAAGTCTCCCTCGGGAGGACGTTTCGCCGCTTGAACTCCCAAAAGTCTGCGTAACCGGTGCGCTCGACGGCGCGGTCCACCACCCCGGGCCCGGCATTGTAGGCGCACAGAGCCAAATACCAATCGCCGTACTGCTGGTAGAGATCGCGCAGGTGCCGCGCAGCCGCGCGTGTCGCCTTCTCAAAATCCAGGCGCTCGTCGGTGAGCGGTGTCTGCATCAGGCCGTACTGCCGGCCGCGCGCAGCCACGAACTGCCACATGCCCGCGGCTTGCTTGCGCGAGACGGCCCGCGGCAGGAACGCGGACTCCGCCTGAGCCAGATAGATCAATTCCTGAGGTACGCCCTCTTCGTCCAGAATGCGGTGGATCAGGCTCTTGTAGCGGCCAGCCCTTCTAAGGCCGAACAGCAGGCTCTTGCGCCCCCGCTCGGAGGAGAAGTATTTGATGTACGAGAGAACCGCGTCAGTGACCTGTAGCGGGAGTTGGGACGCTGTCGCGCGCACTTCTTCGAGCACTTTGTTCTTCAGGCGCGGGTCCACTGGAAACGTCATCTGCGGGATGTCGTCCAGAGCCGCGCGTTCGTATGCCGGTTCGCCGGTGTCACCGGACCCGAGTCCGGCGAGGTCGAGCCGGTAGATCGCTTCCACCAGCGACTCGAGCTTCCGCTCGATTGCGCCGTGCTGCCCGGTGGAGGACATTTCGGGTGCGGTCAGCAAAGCGTCGATTGCGCGATCGAACTCGCGGCGCGCGCCGGCGATGTCGCCCTCCTGATAGTGTCTACGACCGAGTTGAAAATGCCAGTCAGCTTCGCGCAGCAGAGAATCGACGCGATTCTGAAGATTCACCTGACTGGTGGTGACGCCGTGGGCGGCATCCGGAGCCAGGGGCGCGCGCGGCTCCAGAGGAGGTGGGTCGGGAGTCACGAAAGCGGAATCTGACCGCGGTTGCGGCGGAAGGAAGGAGTTAGATTGTTGCTGCCGGACGGGAGCACAACCCAGAATCGCCCCGAGCAGCGCCAGGGATCCGATGCAGGATACGATCTTTACTAAACTCGTCATGCACTCCCAGGCGCCGGCCCAATACGCCTTCACGGAGACGGATGGACTGCGCAGGTTAGCGGTCCGGACGATGTTACATTGCGACTTTCGACTGTAACCCGAACTTAACAGACGGGTCAAGCACGCCCAGGTAACAGCCGGTCTGCACCGGCTGATACCATTATGGCGTAAGTAGCTGAAAAAGGAGAGCTACTCCTCTTCTTCTTCCTCGCCCGCCTTCGCGGCCTTGGCGGCGGCAATGACCTTTTCGGCCTGGAGTTGCGGCACGAAGTCGTAGTGGCTGAACTCCATAGTGAACGAAGCGCGACCCTGCGTCATGGAGATGAGGTCATTCTGGTAGGTCAGCATCTCCGCCATCGGCACTTGCGCCTTCGTGATCTGGACGCCGCCGCGGGTATCCATGCCTGCGATCCGGCCTCTGCGTCCATTCAGATCGCCCATGATGTCGCCTGCGTATTCCACGGGCGCCTGGATCTCAACGTTCATGACCGGTTCGAGAAGAGCCGGCTTCGCAGCCTCCATCGCGGCCCTGAACGCCTTGCGGCCGGCCAACTTGAAGGAGAGTTCGTTTGAATCGACGTCGTGGTACGAACCGTCGTACAGGATGACCTTGAAGTCCACCATCGGGAAACCGGCCAGATAGCCCTTCTCGGCCGCTTCCACGACGCCTTTCTCCACCGCCGGGATGAAGTTCTTCGGGATTGAACCGCCGAAGATCTCATTGGCGAACTCGAATTTTCCGCCGCGCGGAAGCGGTTCCACCTTGATCCAGCAATCGCCAAACTGGCCGTGGCCACCGGTCTGTTTCTTGTGGCGGCCCTGAACGTCCGCGGTACCACGGATGGTTTCGCGATACGGGATCTTGGGCGCCTTCAGGTTCACGTCCACGTTGTAGCGCTTTCGGAGCCGGCTCACAATCACTTCCACATGCTGCTGGCCACTGCCCGCAAGCAGGAACTCCTTAGTCTGCGGGTCGCGGTAGAAGCGGAGCGAAGGGTCCTCCTCGAGGATCTTCGCAATCGCGTTGCCCATCCGGTCTTCGTCCTGCCGCGACTTCGCTTCGATGGCGTACGCGATGGAAGGCTCCTGCGTTTTCACGCCGGCGTAAGCGATGATCGACGATTTGTCGCACAGTGTATCGCCTGTCAGCGTGTCCTTCAGCTTGGCTACCGCGCCGATATCGCCGGCGTGCAGGTCGGTCACAGGCTGGACGGTCTTACCCATCGGCACTCCGACGTGCGCGAGCCGCTCCGTCGTGCCCGTCCGCGAGTTCTGCAGGTTGGCGTCGTTCTTCACCACACCCGAGTACACTTTGAAGTACGAGACGCGGCCGGAGAACGGATCGGCGATTGTCTTGAACACGAAGGCCGAGACCGGTTGGGAATCCGAGATCGGTCGTTCCACTTCCTGCTCGCCAACTTTGCCCTTTACAGCAGGGCGCGCGTTCGCGGCCGGGAAATGAGATACCACAAAGTCCATGACCAGGTCCGTGCCGACGTTATGCAGCGCCGCCGTGCACAGCACCGGGAACATCCGACGCTCGCTCACCGCGGCTGTCAGGCCTTCGAGCAGGTGCTCAGGAGTCAAAGAGCCCTTGTCGAAGTACTCCTCCATGAGGGCGTCGTTGCCCTCCGCCACCATCTCCACCAGCGCATCGTGCGCGGCTGTGGCAGCGTCGGCCATGGCGGCCGGGATCTCTTCTTCCTTGCCCTTGCCGTCTCCATCGGCGGCGTACGTGTACGCCTTCATCCGGATCAGGTCCACCACGCCCTTGAACTCGCGCTCGGCGCCGATCGGCAACTGCACCGGGACCGCGGTACGGCCGAAATTCTCCTGGATGCTTTCGAGTGTGCGCTCGAAACTGGCGCGTTCCCGGTCCAGTTTGTTGATGACCAGGGCGCGGGGAATGCCGAACTGATCGGCGAAGGACCAGACCTTCTCGGTCATCACCTCGACACCGGCCACGCCGTCCACTATGACGAGCGCCGCGTCAGCGGCGATCATGGCCGAGTGCGTATCGTTGATGAAGATGTTGAAGCCGGGTGTGTCGAGCAGGTTCAACTTCGATTTCTGCCACTCGACAACCGCGATGGCGGTTGAAATCGTCACTTTGCGTGCGATTTCTTCTTCGTCGAAGTCCGTGATGGTGTTGCCCTCATCGACCCTTGTGAAGCGGTTCGTGCCGCCGGTCGAGTAGAGCATCGCAGCGGCCAGCGAGGTCTTCCCGCTGTGGCCGTGGCCGATCAGACCTACGTTACGTATGTCCTTGCCTTCGTAAACCTTCACTGTCAGCGCTCCCTGTTTGCTTCCAAACGTAACCGGCCGAGAGCGCACTCGCACCCAGCACGGCTTGCCTCCGTATGGGGGTCCTTACAGGACGGAAAGACTCCAAGGAATGAATCTAGCACACGCTGTGAGCGGCAGTCAGGCGGGTAGCAAAACGGAATAGAAGACGGGCAGGGAGCCTGGGGCGAGCGCTGAAGCAGGCATTGGGCGGGCGAAAACGGGGCGCCAGCGGGTCCGCCGCCGGCGTCCGGTGAGTGCAGCCCGGAGGCTACGCCTCTGTTTCCACCGAGGCTTGGCTCGGGCCGTGTTCATCCACCTCGACGGGCGGGTTGTAGTAAAGAATGCGCCCGCAACTCTCGCACGTCATGATCTTTTCCGAGAGCCGGAGGTCCTGTAGGAACTGAAGACGGACGGTCATGTTGCACGCGGTGCACCGATTGTCCACCACTTCGGCCACGGCGATGCCCCTGCGGCCCCTCCTGATGCGCTCGTAGTTGGAGTAGGTTGGTTTCGCCATTCTGCCGACAACCTCGGCGCGCTTCTTCTGGAGCGCCGCGAGTTCGGCCTGATCATTCTGAGTGCGCTCGCGAGCGATGCCCTTTTCGGCCTCTACGTGCCGTTTCTCCTCCGCCAGAGAGGCCTCGGCTGTCTTCAGGTTTGAGTCGAGAGCCTCGCTCTCGGTCATGCGTTCCAGTATGCGGTCCTCGAACTTGCGAATCTCCTGCTGGCAGAAGTCGATCTCGTTCTTGAAGGCGCCGTACTGCTCGTTGGTCTTCGCACCCAGCATCTGGTTGCGAAGTGAGGACACACGGGCTTCCTGGGCCTGAATGTCGCCCTCCAATTTCTTGCGTTCCCGCTGGTTTGCGGCTAATGCAGCGCGATCCGCCTCGACTTTGCGGAGGTGCGCTTCCAGCGTTTTCTCGATTGAGGCGATATGCCTGGGGAGAGATGCGATCTCGTGTTGCAGTTCGTTGATTCGAATGTCGAGGTCCTGCAACTGGATCGCCAGACGTAGGTCAGCGTCCATTGCTTCCCGATTTTAGCACGCGCCCGGCTCGTGACCGCGCGAGGGGCCCCGCGACAGCCCGCACCGCCGTTTCCAGTTCGGCAACGTGCAGCAGCCGGCACCCGGTGTAAAACACGGCTATGCCCAGTGGGATCGAGACCGCCACATCCGTGAGCCTTCCGATGCGGCCGGTTCCGAAAGTGTCCACAATCAGCTTGTTCGACATCCAGATCGCCACCGCCATGACGGCAGAGGCCGCCGCGATCTTGAGGGTGCTCTCCAGGAGCGCGCGCCCGTGTATGCCGCCCAACTTGCCCCGGATGAGCCACAACAGCGCCAGCGCGTTGAACAGTGCGACGCCTGAGGTCGCGAGTGCGAGTCCCACGTGCCCCATGCCGAACTGCCGCGTCATGGTCCACGCCACCCCGAGGTTGATCAGGATGGAGGTCACGCTCACCAGCATCGGTGTGCGGGCAGTCCCGAGCGTGTAAAAGGCCGGCGCGAGCACCTTCACGGCCGAGTAGCCCGCCAGCCCGACCACATACGCCGAGAGCGCCACCGCCGTCTGGTGCGTGTCATAAGCATTGAAACGGCGTCCCTGGTAAATCAAGCCGATTACCGATTCGCCCAGGATCGCCAAACCCACTGACGACGGCACCGTCATCAGGAACACCGTACCGAGCGAATGCGCAAGCGTCCGCCTGAACTGGTCGATATCTTTCGAGGCTGCCGCTCGCGAAATCGCAGGCAGCGTAGCCGACGCGATCGCCACACCGAACAGCCCCAGCGGCAATTGCATGAAGCGGAACGCGTACTGAAGCCAGCTCACCGGGCCGTCCGCGCCTCGCAACGGATCGATCACCATCGAGGCGAAGTTGGTGTTGACGGCGACGTTCACCTGCACTGCCGCGTTGCCGATGATGGCCGGTCCCATCAGGCCGAAGATGCGACGCAAGCCCGGGTCCGAAAAATCGAGTGCGGGGTGGAGGTGGAACCCGGTGCGCCGCAGGCTCGGCGCCTGGGAAATCAGTTGCAGGAATCCTCCGGCAACGACTCCGTACGCCATCCCTTCTACGGTCGAGATGCCGATCCACGGACCTGCAACCGCTCCGAGCAGTAGTCCCACGACCACTGAGCCGATGTTGAACCACATCGAGGCCAACGCAGGCACGCCGAACACCCCCGAGGCGTTCAGCATCCCCATGGCCTGTGCGGAGAGCGCGATCAGTAGCAGGAACGGGAACATGATGCGCGTCATGCGCACCGCGAGCGCGAACTTCTCCGGGTCCTCCTTCCATCCCGATGCGAGCACGCTGACCAGCGCCGGGCTGAAGACCATGCCGAGAACGCACAGCACCCCGACGATCAGGACTACGGCCGTCATCACCAGGTTGGCCAGCCGCGCGGCTTCCGCTTTCCCCTTCGTCGAAAGGTACTCCGTGAACGTGGGCACAAAGGCCGACGAGAGAGCGCCTTCTGCAAACAGGTCGCGCGTGAGGTTCGGGATGCGGAAACCCAGGGAGTAGGCGTCGTAAACCCCGCTGGCGCCGAAGAGCTGCGCCATGACGGTCTCGCGCACCAATCCCGTGATCCGGCTCAGGAAAACGGCGGCAGAGGCGATGCCGGCGGAGCGGACCAGGGTCTCGCGATGGTGCTGCTCCCTCGCGGAGGGCGACTGCGCGGGAATGGCGCGAGGGGGCGGAGGGACGCTTTCTGGCACGTTCATGCCGCCTGAATCACTCACCGCACCGCCCGGTCAGGCCGAAGCACGCCATTCCTCCAGCGTGCGCGCACAGCAGGGGATCAGTCGTACCGGCGAGAGCTTTCGAAGCGTAAACCATGGGTGCGGCGGATGAACCGGAGAGCACACGCTGAAGCATGTCCCGGTCCGGGTCCTGTCCAATTGTAGAATAGCCCTCCGCCCTTGAAGGGGTCAGACCGCCCGTTGAGTTCCCGCCGAACGCACCGCAGGCCGGGGGCGCACAGCCTCTCCGCATGCATGGTCGAGAACTCGCCGGAGCTCTCCCGCGTCAAATGGCTGCGCAAGCAGGTCGTACGCACCGGCATCCAGGACCTCGGCCCAGAGCTCCTCGTCGGCAAGACGGTCGGCAACGATAACGGCGCAACGCAACCCGGCCCTGCGCGTGTGCGCGAGCACATCGCGCCAGGTGGCATCGCCAAGCGAGGCGTCCGTCAGGATAGCGGCGTACGGATGCCTGCGCAGCAGCGCCAAGGCGTGCGCCAACCCAGGCGCGTGGTCAACCTCGAGAGCGCCTCGCTGGGCGGATCGGGCTACTTCGGTCGCAAGTTCCCGGCTGGACGTCAGGTAGAGTACACGACGGTTCATGGCATCACTCTCTTTGGGGGTGCACCATAGTAAGTTAGTTCTGGTGGTACTGGCAACTTTCTTAATGAAAGGGAAGCACGCAGGATACGGAAAGCTGATTGCTCTGGAGCGACTCGCTCCGCTTCAAACCGGCTTGTCGGGCTTCATAACGGCGATGTAGCCGAGGTTGCGGTAGAGTTGCCTGTAATCGAGACCGCACCCGATGACGAACCGATCCGGGATCTCGAAGCACCGGAACTCGACGGGAATCAGGACGATGCGTCGAGAGGTTCGGTCCAGCAGCGTGCAGACCGCGAGGGAGTTCGGCCCGCGCGCCGCCAGGGTCTGAAGCAAGTAACGGGCCGTGAAGCCCGTGTCGATGATGTCCTCGACCAGCAGCACGTCTTCACCCTCAATGCTCTCGTCAAGATCCTTCGCGATCCGGACCAGGCCCGGCGCGGTGGTCTTGCTCGAGAAACTCGAGATCGAGAGGAAGTCGATCTTCACCGGAACGGAGATCTCGCGCGCCAGCGCCGTCAGGAAGAAAACCGATCCTTTTAGAACGCCAACGAGCTTCAATTCGCGCCCGTTGTACCGTTCGGAGATTTCCGCGGCCACCTCGCGAATGCGCTGTTGAACCTGCTCTTCCGTAAACAGCACGCGTTCGATTTCCGGCGCCGCGGCCAATCAAAAGCTCCCTGTGCGATTCGGGTTCTGCTGCATCATGCTTTCAGCGTACGCTCGGCCAAGCCGTACTTGAAAATGAGATTCTCGAAGTCTTTCTGGTAGAACACCTGGATGTTCACCTGCGGGTAGATTGCTTTTAGCAGCTTCACCTTGCGATTCTTTTTCGTCACGAGGGACTGCTTCATCGTCGTGAGCTCAACATACAGGTCAAACTCGGGCAGGTAGAAATCCGGCGTGAACGCTTCGAGCACGCGGCCGTCCGCATCCCACTGGATGGGGAAGCTGCGCGGCTCATAGTCCCAGGCGATGCGGTAGAAATCGAGCAGGTTGGCGAACGTCTCCTCGCTCGGATGACAGAATGGTTTGCGCCTCAACTCGGCTTTCCCGGGCGCCTCAATCCCGTGCTTCGACAGGTTCAGCCGCGCTTGAAACTGAATCCGGGCCTCGGCCTGAGGGGATAGGGTGCCTTGTTCCTCAAGCCCGCGCAGCCGCGCTGCGTTAACGATCATCTCCGCAACTTGCTCCGGCTCGATTGTCTCGGTGTTGAAGACGATGTCGAAGGCGTGGGCGGCCAGCGTCGCCCGGCCGAACCGGCGCTTGCGCGAGGCGTGCTGTTCAGCCTCGAGCGACCTCAGCAGCTGTTTTGCAGCGGCGCGCTCCAGCCGGTGCTCCATCATGAGTGATCCCAGGCGTCTCGGCTCCGGTGCGACCACCGCGACACGCAGCATGCCAGGGAATTCCTTAAACAGGCTCTCGGCGCCATCCGTCGCAAGCACCAGATTGTGTGCGGTAGCCAGGCGCGCGACGATGGACGTAATTGCGCTGGCGAATGCTTTTTCGGGGACGCGGCCCTCGCCGCCGAACTCCTGGTCCACAAGCGTTCGCAGCCTGGACTCTGTCACCAGATCGAAGTGGAGCAGGTGCGCGGTCAGCCGCGCGATCTCGTCGTGCCGGCACCCGGGTTGCCCTGAGATTGTGATCAGCGCCACGCTAAGCCAATATGATAACGCCCGGGAGGGAGGAGCTAGGAGCGAGGAGGGGTGGTGGGCGAAAGAGCTTGCTGTCCCGCTAATAACGAAATCGGGCGCGGAGAGCCATCTCCGCGCCCGATTTTCTGCTTCTATCTTAACTACCCTTTTCTATCTCCTCGCTGCTAGAATTCCAGCCTCAGGCCGAACCGGAGTGAGCGGAGTCCGCCCGGCTCGTCGGAGATTGTGCCGAAATTCCGGAAATCCGAGATCTGGCCGGTTGTGGTGCGCTGAATCTGACTGACGTCCGTGCTCGGGTTGCCCCACCGTGGCGTGTTGGTGATGTTGAACGCCTCGGCGCGGAACTCCGTGCGGAATCGCTCGGTGATCGCGAATACCTTCGAGATCATCGGGTCCAGACGCCAGAACCCCGGCCCGTACAGCCGGTTCCGCCCAAGCGAGCCCGGTGCGTACTGCGGGTTCTCCGGGTTGAAGGTCCAGAGCGGGTCCACGAACGCGGTTGGGTCGAAGAAGAGTTGGCCGGGACCGCGTCCCTGATCGAGCACCCGATAGTTCCCGACCTGGTTGACGGTCTGCGTGCACGCGTTGTCACCGGCGCAGCGGAGCGTATCTCCGCTCGCGGTGATGTTGAAGGGTGTGCCGCTATATGCGCTGAACTGGCCGTTGATGCGCCAACCGCCGAGCACGGCCTCAGCAACGGGGTTGCCCAGTTGATACTTCCTGCCTCTGCCGACCGGGAGTTCGAACACCCACGCTGTAGTGAACATGTGGCGCCGGTCGTAGCCGGCGGGAGCGTAGTTGCGGTTGATCATGGGCGCCCAGTTCCACAATGGCAAACCGACCCACCCGTCGTCGTCCGCCATATTCAGGGTCTTCGACCATGTGTAGGCGGCTTTCAAAAACAGCCCACGGGTGAAGCTCTTGTCAAGAGTGACCTGGAGCGAGTCGTAACGTCCCCTGCCGATACCGTCCCACATGTTCGCGACATTCGTACGGCCATACAACTGAGCCAGCGGTAATTGGCTGGTGCTGGTCGTACCGGGCCCCGCGGTGTTGATGTTGCGGTCGATCAACTGGTGCGTGGTCTTGGTGCCGACGTAGCCGGCGCCGGTCACCATGTCCCAAGGCAGTTTCCGCTCGATGGTGAAGTTCCAACTCTGAATGTACCCGCGGTGCAACGTCCCTCCCCACGGGCTGCGCGGACCCATGTCCAAGTCCAGCGGGAGTTCAAGGACGCCTGAACTGATGTCCGGCGTGGGAACGGCCGGAATGCCCTGCTGGAGCAGGTTGAAGTAGCCGAAAGTATCTTCGCGGAGTGCCGCGCCCTGGGTGCCTGCGGACCAGTTTCCCGTCAGGGTCGCCGGATACAGACCGCGCAATGGGCGCCCAAACGGCAGCGGGTCCCACGTAAGGCCGTAGCCGGTGCGCACCACCCAGTTGTCGGTGACGCGGTAAGCGATGCCCAGACGCGGAGCGAACATGGTCTTGCTCACCTTGATGCCGTTCTCTTGGGGCACGTTCCCGACGCCGCCGAGGTAGACGAGGTTTGTGTACGGATCCCAGCGCTCAATGCCCCGGTCGCCGCGGTTGATGAGCGGGTAATACTCATACCTCAGGCCGAGGTTCAGGGTCAGGTTGCGCGTTGCCTGCCAGCGGTCGCGGAAGTACCACGCAAGCTGCCATTCGCGCGTCTTCATCTCCAAAAACTGGATCGACTTGTTATAGTCGGATACCGTGCCGAGCAGCGCGGACGCGAACGTGTGTGCAGTGACTCCCACCACGCCGGGCACGCGGGTCGGGCCGCTGCCGAAATTGATTTCGCCGCGCGGGTTGGCCGTTTCGGGCTGCCAGTGGTTCATCTCATGGCGGCGCGGCTCAAAGCCCCACCGGAATTCGTGCGCGCCGTGGAGCTTGCTGAAATTGGTCTGGTAGGTGTAGCTGCGATCGTTGCGGAACAGCGGCGCCCACGTGGCGGCGACGCCGATGTTCGAGAACCCGAAGTTCACGTTCGGCAGACCGCCATACCGCGGATCCGACGCGAATTGCGTCCCGCCGTTCGTGCCAGGGACGCCCCAGACGTCGAGGCCGACATTGGATCCCTGGCCCGGGATCGAAACCGTCTGATCGAACCGCGTATAACCGAATACGCCGTCCATCAGGAAGGTCGGGTTGAACGTGTACGTGTAGCCGACGGTCGGGATGTTGACGTTGGTGTCACCGGCGCCATCGGTGCCGAGCGCGGGGCCGCCCAGGTCGCCAAAAGCGTACGTCCCCTCAACTGGCGAATCCATGCGGCTGTACTTGCCCCAGATCATCAGCTTCGGCGTGGCCGCGTAGTTGATCTTCACGTCGTAGTTTCGGCGGTCCAGAGCGAGGGTGCCCGATGCGCCGTAGTTTTCCGAGAGGTTTAGCGGATCGCTGGGAGAAACCTGGTTCGGCAGCGGCAGACCGGACATCATACGCTGAAACACCGGGTTCAGGCGGTCCTGGGGGATAACGTTGCCTGGGAACGGGGTGCGCCGGGCGGGATCCGGACTGCTCAGCGGGTCGTAAATTACCGCGTAATCGCGCCATGCGCTGAAGTCGCCGCGGCGCCAATCAGCGGGCGGGACCGAGACATTTGCGAACTGGCCGGTCCGCTCCCAGGTCTGCTCATAGCTGAAGAAGAAAAACAGCTTGTCCCTGACGATCGGGCCGCCAATGGTGCCTCCGCCCTGATTAAAAATCGTGACGGGCTTCACGTACGATTCAGACTTGCGATACCGCCCGGAGTTGAGGTGCTGGTTATTGTGGAACCAGAACCCGGACCCGTGCAGCTCATTGGTGCCGGACTTGGTGGCGACCGTGATGGCCGCGCCACCCGCCATGCCCTGCTCGGCGTCGAAGGAGCCTGTTGTGACGTTGACGGTCTCGATCGACTCCACAGGCTGCACGTAGACGGTGTGGTGCGGCAGCCAGATGAACGTGTTCACGGCGCCGTCCACCAGGGTGTTGTTGTTGTTGCGCGCGGTGCCGTTCACGTTCGTCGTGAGCGCGCGAGCCGGGGTGTCCACAACGGCGTTCTGGAAGTCCGCCGGCGTTGAGCCGGGCACCAGGTTGATGAGGCTCTGGTAGTTGCGGTAATTCGGTAGCGGAAGGTTCACCATCTCCGCCGTGCCGAGCTCCGTATGGACATCGGCCTTTTCCGTCTGCAACTGCACGGCCGAGGCGGCAACGGTGATGGCCTCGGTAACGGCGCCGACTTCGAGAGTCACGTTTTCGCGGGTGACGGTGTTGATGCTCACCTCGATGTTGGTGCGCGTAACGGGCCTGAATCCCTGGGGTGCAACCTTGAGGTCATAGCGCCCCGGGACGACGTTCAGAAACGTGTAACGGCCGCCCTCGTCGGTGACTGCTTCGCGGGTCTGGCCTGTTTCGTTATTCGTGATGGTTACGGTTGCCTTGGGGACTATCGCGCCCGTGGGGTCCTCTACGGTTCCGACGATGGAGCCATAGAGCACCTGCGCGACTGCCGGCGCTGCCGAAAGCGCCATGAGTCCAACGGCTACCGCCAAAGCGAGTTTAAGCCTGCGTTTATCAGGCATTCCTAACCTCCTCAGAATGCGAACTGCCGGCGCCCCTTTGAGCCGGCAATTCATCGGGTGGGTGAGGCCGGGTGAGACTGCACGCGTCTTGGATGAACGCTCCCGGCTTCGGTGAAAAAGAGAAGAACGGCACGTGGCCAAACGCGGGAATAGCCGGCGCCGACGAGCAGAACACGACGGCCCCCGCAATAGGATTACTGCGAGCCCCCATAACGTCCCAGACCCAGAAAGGACAAAATGCCCTTTATGAAGCGAAATCTGAAACCATTGAACCCCTTACATGAAGCTTTGTCAAGCTTGGCGAGCCGCACAGGATGGTGGTGGCATGCGCCGTTGGTGGTCGTGACGGGAAACGGGCGTGACAAAAAAAGGCGCGGAGCCGAAGCCCCGCGCCACAAGTTTGGGATTGCCTTTATACAGCTAGAACTGAACGCGTAGACCGAAGCGGAGCTGCCGGAGGCCGCCCGCACCGTTCAGCGTCATGAAGTTATTTAACTTTGTGATGTTTCCGGCAGCATCGCGAGTCGGCGTGGCCGAACCCGTGCTGCCCGGGTTATTCCACCGCGGCGTGTTGGTGAAGTTCTGCGCTTCCATACGGAACTCCGTGCGGAACCGCTCGGTGATCTTGAACTCCTTGTAGATCGCCGGATCGACTCTCCAGAAACCGGGGCCGCGCAGGAAGTTCCTGCCGGTCGTGCCGGGCCTGTAGACGCCAGTCTGGTTGAAGTAGATCAAGGGATCCATGAACGAGGTCGGATCGAGGTACGGCTTGCCCGGTCCGCGCTCCTCGTCAATCTTCTTGACGGGGGCGATCAGGTCTGCGGTCTGCGAGCAGCCGTTGCAGCGTAGGGAAGAGCCGCTGCCGGAACTGCCAAACGGAGTGCCGCTATAGGCGCTGAACACGCCGTTGATCTTCCAGCCGCCCAGAACCTTGTCCGCGACGCCCGTCAGTTCCAGGGACTTGCCCTGGCCGATTGGCAGTTCGTAGACCCATGCCATGGTGAGCATGTGCGGGCGGTCGTAACCGGCCGGAGCGTAGTTGCGGGAAATCATCGGTTCCCAGTTCCACATGGCAAGACCGGCCCAGCCGTCCTCGTCCGCCATGTTGAGGGTCTTCGACCATGTGTACGCGCCCTTCAGGAACAGGCCCTTCGTGAACTGCTTGTTGAGCGAGGCCTGGAGAGCGTTATACGCGCCGTAGCCGATGCCGTCCCACATGTTGGCGGCATTGGTGCGGCCATAAAGCTTCGCGAGCGCGCGGGTCTGGGCATTGACGTCCTGACCCGGGCCGTTGGTGTTGATGTTGCGATCGAGCATCTGGCCGATGGTGCGGGTCGCGACATAAGCAACGCTGCCGACCGCATCCCACGGGAGCTTTCGCTCTAGTGTGAAGTTCCAGCTCTGGATGTAGCCGCGCCGCAGGTAACCGCCCCACGGGCTGCGCGGACCCATGTCGAGGTTGTTCGGCAGCGTCAGGATGCCGCTCGAGATATCCGGCGTCGGAACGGCCGGGATGCCCTGGTTCAGCGTGTTATACCAGCCGTAGCTGGTATCGCCGAACGCAGCGCCGGCCGTGGCCCGATCCCAGCTGCCGGTCAGGGTAGCGGGGTACAGGCCGCGCAACGGTCTTGAGAACGGCAGCGGATCGTACGTGATGCCGTAGCCGGCGCGGATGACGTTGTTGTCGCCCATGCGGTAGGCAAACCCGACGCGGGGCGCAAACAGCTTCGTGCTGACCTTGATGTCGTTGTTGTATGGCACGTTGCCGATTCCGCCTAGATACACCTTGTTAATGTAGGGGTCCCATCGCTCGATGCCGCGCTCTCCGCGGTTGATGAGCGGATAGTACTCGTAGCGGAGACCTAGGTTGACGGTCAGATTGCGGGTTGCCTGCCAGCGATCCTGGAAGTAACTGCCGATCTGCCACTCACGGGTCGCCATTTCGAAGAACTGAATGGATTTTTGGTAGTTCTCTACAAGGCCCAGCAGGCCGGCCGCGTAGGAGTTTGGTTCGCGTCCGGGGATGCCCGGATACGAGGTCGCGCCGCCCGCCATATAAATATAGCCGCGCGGGTTGGCCGTTTCCGGCTGCCAGTGGTTCATCTGCAAGCGCCGAGGCTCAAAGCCCCAGCGCAGTTCGTGCGCACCCTGGATCTTGCTGAAGTTGGTGCGGAATTCGTACGTGCGCTCCTTGCGGAAAAGCGGAGCCCAAGTGGCCTCGATGCCGACGTTCGTGAATCCAAAGCCGCCGAGGTAAGGCAGGCCGCCGTAGCGCGTGTCGTCCGCGTACTGGGTGCCGCCGTTCGTGCCCGGGATCTTCCAGACGTCGAGACCAACGTTCGTGTCGCCGCCAGGAATGCCGACCGTCTGGTCGAACCGGGTGTAGCCGAACACGGCGTCGATCAGGAAGGTCGGGCTGGCGCTGTAGGTGAAGCCGGCCGTGGGCAGGTAGGTCTTCGTGTCGCCGAAGCCGTCGGTGCCGAGGGCGGGCCCGCCGAGATCGCCGAACGCATAGAGGCCGCTCACCGGGGCGCTCATGTAGCTCCACTTGCCCCAGATCATCAGCTTCTGGCTGACGTTCCAGTTGGTCTTTGCGTCCAGCATGTGCCTGTCGAGTTTCATCGTGCCGGAGGCGCTGTACGTCCCCTGGAGGTTGTTCGTATCTGTGGGAGACGTCTGGTTCGGCATCGGAAGGCCGCTCATGATCGACGTGAAGATCGGGCTGAAGCGGTCTTTCGGAATGATGTTGTTCGGGAAAGGCTTGCGCGTCTTCGGGTCGTTGCCGACCATGGTCGCCGGGTCGTAGACCAGGGCGTAGTTCGACCATTTGCTGAAGTCGCCGTTGCGGAAATCGGCCGGCGGCGTCGCATAGTTACCCGAGTTGCCAGTGCGTTCGAAGGTCCGCTCGTAACTGACGAAGTAGAACAGCTTGTCCTT